>NZ_NOZF01000105.1:0-58415 GCF_002258565.1 Rhodococcus sp. 05-2254-6 | reverse complement strand
CTCGCCACGGTGACGCCGGGGTAGCAACCGATGAAGACGTGATCGTCGTCCACGCCTGCCGAGGTCGATATCGGGCCCTGTCCGAGGGGCACTGCCGTCAGGTGGGGGTACAGACGTCCGACGAGTGCGGTCGCAGCGTTCCAATCCGAGGTGGTGGCCTCTCGGAGTACAGAAATCGGATCCGGTGCGTCCACGTACCAGATGGTTGATGCTTTGGCCCCCACTACCGGCACCTCTCTCTCCGTTACTTCCTGGGAAGCCTACGGTGTGAGCGTCGGCGGTTCGTCACCGCGCGGCACATCGGTCACAGCAGAACTCAGTTGTGACCGCTGCTGCGAACGCCGAGCAGGACGTCCTCCCACGACGGCATGGCCGGCTTGCCGCGCTTGTCCTTGCCGCTGGTGTGACCGGCTGCAGGCTTGGGTGCGGGCCTGGGCTCCCTGGTCACGGTCTCGCGCGGCTGTTCGGGCTCGGGAGAGGGCGCATCGTCCACCTCGACCTCGATGGTCTCGGCGTCGATCTCGCTGTCGGCGGTGGTGCCGTAGTACTCGTCGAAGCTCTGCTGCGAGGTCTCGTCGTCGGAGTCCTCGGCGGACGTCAGTGCGCGCACCGGTGCCAGACCGCGCAGTTGGCGTCCGAAGTCCGGATCGATCAGCTCGTGAGCAGTGTCGTCGAGCGGGCTGATGGTGCCGCCGTGGCCGTCGGGAAGGAACTGCCAGTGCGCCTTGTTGGTGGTGCGGCCCGCCTGCCACTTGAGCTGCGCGACCCACTTGTTGTCCTCGTCGCGCCAGGCGTCCCACGCCGCGTCGTCGAGATTGTGGCCGCGAGCGCGGAAAGCGAGGGTGACGATCTCGAGCAGGGTCTGCACGGCCGGGCCGTCGTGGCGCAGCGGATGACCGGCCTGAGCCATCGACGCGGCCTGCGAGCGTTCGAGCAACACCGGGTGAGCGAACACCTCGACGCGACTGATGGCCATTCCGGAGTCGGCGGCAACCTGTTCGATGGTCGCTCCGCTGCGGATACGGGCCTGAATTTCCTTGGGCCGAAGCAAGCTGTCCATTTCGATCTCAATCTGTCCTAGTCGAGCGATGTCGCCGCGTGAGGCCGCGCGGAGCTTGTCGTCGGCTGGAAGCCGGAATCTGTCGCCGGTCTTGGGATCTGCGCACACGACGAACTTTCCGTCGGCCTCGAGACCCACCACACGTAAGTCTCGCACCTTGACCTCCTCATCGCGCCGGCTCGCGATACCGTCGAATTCGAGCCTAGTTCACCTGCCGTATTCGGCGGGTGTCCGACACGCATCGCTTCTGCCGACCATCGTTTCCCTATCAGAGGGTAGACAGCTGTGGGCTCGGTTGCACCCATTCGGTCGATGTTGCGTCAATTGTCCTGTGGGACAACGTCGATGCATCGACGCGGCGGTACAGTGCGCCCAGGCCGAAGCCGATGCTCAGGGCAATCGCGTGCCCGACGGAAGTGAAGGTCGGGTCCGATACCCCACTGATCGTGACGACGCCGATCCACAGTGCGGCCCAGCCCGCACACCACGGCATCGGCAGGTACCTGATCATCGACCCCGCTACCGCTGCTGCTGCGTAACTGACACCGACGTCGACGGCCATCGCCAGTGAGTCCGCGAGCCAGTCAATGTGAATGCCGATGAGCAGGCCGACGGCCACCAGTACCGTCGCACCGATGTGTCCCGCGCTGAAGGTGACGAGGAAGCGTCGCCAACCGGAGATCCATTCGGCGACGGCGAACAGCAGTGCAACCGCGGCCAACCACAACCAGTTCACCCGTCCTTCGGTGAGAAAGACGCTCGTGACGAGGGTGGCGAGGTGGCCGTCGCCCAGATTGTGCAGATTGGTGCTCGCCGCGTGCAGCACGTGCCAGCGATCGTGCGGGCCGATCCGGCCCAGTGCGACGGTGCCCGCCACCGCGAGAGCGATGTACAGCAGGGTCACGCGAATGCGCAGCGCGAATGTCAGGAGCCGGTACATACGAGCGCTCCCTCCGAGGTCGTTACGCTTGCTTACTTGATAGCAAGTGTAGGCCGCGAAGGGAGCGCCGTAGCTGTGAGCTTGCTGGGAATGGTAGTTCCGCAGGCTCCACTCCTGCCCTGCTGATCAGCTCAGAGTCGACACGACCCAGTCGATGCTCTTGGTCAGTGCGGTGATGTCGTCCGGCTCGATGGCCGGGAACATGCCGACGCGCAGCTGGTTGCGGCCGAGCTTGCGGTACGGCTCGGTGTCGACGACGCCGTTTGCGCGCAGGATCTTCGCAACCTGGGCTGCGTCGACGTTCTCGTCGAAGTCGATGGTGCCGACGACCTGGCTGCGGTGATCCGGGTTCGTCACGAACGGCGTCGCGAATTCGCTCTTCTCGGCCCAGTCGTACAGACGTGAGGACGAATCGGCGGTGCGCTTGGTGGCCCAATCGAGGCCACCCTGCGCGTTGAGCCACTCGATCTGGTCCGCGAACATCAGCAGTGTCGCCACGGCCGGGGTGTTGTACGTCTGGTTCTTGCTGCTGTTGTCGACGGCGATCGGCAGCGACAGGAAGTCCGGGACCCATCGATCCGTGGCAGCGATCTCGCTGACGCGCTCGAGTGCGGCCGGGCTCATCAGCGCCACCCACAGGCCACCGTCGGCGGCGAAGCACTTCTGCGGCGCGAAGTAGTAGACGTCCGAGTCGGCGACGTTCACCGGCAGACCGCCGGCACCGGAGGTGGCGTCGATCGCGATGAGGGCGTTCTCGGAGCCGGCCGGACGGCTGACCGGGATGGCCACGCCCGTCGAGGTCTCGTTGTGCGCCCAACCGATGAGGTCGACGGACGGGTCGGAGGTGGGCTCGGGCGCGCTGCCCGGCTCGGCCTTGACGACGATGGGATCACCGATGAACGGGTTGTTCTTGGCCACCGACGCGAACTTCGAGCTGAACTCGCCGTTGGTCAGGTGCAGCGACTTCTCGCGAATGAGGCCGAAGGCAGCAGCGTCCCAGAACGCGGTGGTGCCACCGTTGCCGAGGACGACCTCGTAGCCCTCGGGCAGCGAGAACAGATCCTTCAGGCCACTGCGCACGCGTCCGACGACGTCCTTGACGGGCTTCTGACGGTGGCTGGTGCCGAATACGGAAGCGCCGACGTCGACCAGGGACTGCAGCTGCTCGGGGCGAACCTTGGACGGGCCGCAACCGAAGCGTCCGTCGGCGGGCAGGAGATCGGCGGGAATGATCGGCAAATCGGCCATGGAGTAGCGCGTCCTAGCGTCGATGGAATATGGCATCCACAGGCTAGTCGGGTGTCATGACACCGTCGACTACCGGATCAGGTCCCAGCCGTCGACGGACTCGGGGCTGCGGGGTTCGGGGCCGGTGTAGAGGGCAGCCGGTCGGACGAGCTTGCCCAGGCGCTTCTGCTCGAGGATGTGCGCGCACCAGCCCGCGGTACGGCCACAGGTGAACATGGCGGGCATCATGTGTGCGGGTACCTCGGCGAAATCGAGGATCACCGCGGCCCAGAACTCGACGTTGGTTTCGATGGCGCGGTCGGGGCGGCGCTCACGCAGTTCGGTCAACGCTGCCTGCTCGAGCGCGGCGGCGACTTCGTAGCGGGGTGCGTTCAGTCTCTTGGCGGTGGCGCGCAGCACGCGGGCGCGGGGGTCCTCGGCGCGGTAGACGCGGTGCCCGAAGCCCATGAGCTTCTCTTTGCGGTCCAGGATGCCGGTGATGAGAGCGCGTGCGTCACCGGTTCTCTCGACCTCCTCGATCATCGGCAGGACGCGAGCGGGCGCGCCGCCGTGCAGGGGACCGGACATTGCACCGATGGCACCCGAGAGGCAGGCGGCGACGTCGGCTCCGGTGGAGGCGATGACACGTGCGGTGAACGTCGAGGCGTTCATCCCGTGCTCGGCGGCCGAGACCCAGTACGCGTCGATGGCAGCGACGTGGGCGGGATCCGGTTCGCCCTTCCACCGGACCATGAAGCGTTCGGTCACGGTGGCTGCCTGATCGATGCGGCTCTGCGGTACAGCAGGCTGGTAGATGCCGCGAGCGGACTGAGCGACGTAGGACAGAGCCATCACCGAGGCGCGGGCGAGGTTGTCGCGGGCGGTGGAGTCGTCGATGTCGAGCAGCGGCTGGTAGCCCCAGATGGGCGCGAGCATCGCCAGGCCGGCTTGGACGTCGACGCGGACGTCGCCGGTGTGGATCGGCAGGGGGAACGGTTCGGCCGGTGGAAGTCCTCGACCGAACTCGCCGTCGACGAGCAGTGCCCAGACATCACCGAAGGTCACGTTCTGCGCGACGAGTTCCTCGATGTCGACGCCGCGATACCGCAGTGCGCCACCGTCCTTGTCGGGCTCGGCGATGTCGGAGGTGAACGCGACGACACCTTCGAGGCCGGAGACGAAATCCTCGGGAACTCGTTGAACAGCCATGGCCTGTGGACTCCCTCGTCGCAACTGCACCCGGCTTAGCGCCGCATCCGGGCGTACTTCGTCAGAACCATAGCCGGGATCTACGCGGGAGTAGCGTCTGGGCTTGTGTCTGCAGAAGAACAGCGCCTGGCGAACATGCGGGTGGACTACGGAGAGCCCGAGGACCTCGACGTCGATGCTCTGGCGGACGGGTGGTGTGCGCTGGCGCAGCAGTGGTTGTCCGACGCGATAGCCGCGAATCTGCCCGAGCCCAACGCCATCGTGTTGGGGACGGTCGACGAGGCGGGTAGACCCGCCACCCGCACCGTGTTGTGCAAGGACTTCGACGCGGACGGTGTGGTGTTCTACACCAACTACGACTCCGACAAGGGCCGTGCACTCACCGTGACGCCGTATGCGTCGATCACGTTCCCGTGGATCGGAATTGCCCGCCAGCTCACCGTGCGCGGCCCGGTGGCGAGGGTCGACGCCGAGACGACCGAAACCTATTGGCGCACTCGGCCCCGCGGCTCCCAGCTGGGGGCATGGGCGTCCGAGCAGTCGCGGCCCATCGGCTCGCGGGAGGATCTGGCTGCGCGACTGGCCGAGGTCACCGCGACGTTCGACGGCATCGAGGTGCCGGTTCCGCCGAACTGGGGCGGTTTTCGCGTCGAACCTGAGACGGTCGAATTCTGGCAGGGCCGAACGAGCCGCATGCACAACCGAATTCGCCTGACGGTGGCAAGCGGTGTGATCGAGCGTCTGCAGCCGTGAGCGGATTGCGCGGCATTCTTGCCGATACGACTCCGCTGAAGACCCCCGCCTACAAGCGGCTGTGGTTGGCGAACATCGTCACCGTCATCGGGGCGCAGCTGTCCATCGTCGCTGTGCCACAACAGGTTTTCCAGATCACGCTGAGTTCGGCGTACGTGGGTCTCACTGGTGTCTTCGCGCTGGTGCCGCTGATCGTGTTCGGTCTGTGGGGCGGGGCGCTGGCCGATGTGATGGACCGCCGCACGCTGTTGATGATCACCACCTGCGGTCTGATCGGTACCTCCGCCCTGTTCTGGTTGCAGGCGTTCCTCGACCTGAACAACGTGTGGATCATCTTGGTGCTGTTGGCCGTTCAGCAGGCCTTCTTCGCGGTGAATCAACCGACGCGCAGCGCGATCCTCCCGCGAATCCTGCCCGCCGAGCAGCTGCCCGCCGCGAATTCACTGAACATGACGGTGATGAACTTCGGCGCTATCGCCGGACCGCTCAGCGCAGGCATCCTCATCTACTACATCGGGCTCGAGACCCTCTACCTGATCGACACCATCGCACTGTTCGCCACACTGTGGGCAGTGATCCGGCTGCCGGGAATTCCACCGGCGAAGTCGGGTCAGCGCGCCGGGTTGCGCTCGGTGTTCGACGGTTTCGCCTACCTCGCGACGCAGAAGGTGCTGCTGGCCTCGTTCGTCGTCGACATCATCGCGATGGTGTTCGGTATGCCCCGCGCGCTCTTTCCGCAGATCGCACACGAGAGCTTCGGCGACCCGGCGTCGGGCGGTCCGGTGCTGGGCATGCTGTTCGCAGCGATGTCCGCGGGCGCGGTGGTGGGTGGAGTGTTCTCCGGCTGGCTGCCACGAGTGCGCAGGCAGGGCCTGGCGGTGCTGATCTGCATCGTCGTGTGGGGCGTGGCGATGATCGGCTTCGGTCTGGCCGTCGGCGCGGCCACCGACGGGGCCACCACCGTCGCCCTGTGGTTCGCGTTGGCGTTCCTGGCCCTCGGCGGCGGAGCCGACATGATCTCGGCGGCCTTCCGCAGCACGATGCTGCAGCAGGTCGCCACCGACGAGATGCGTGGCCGGCTACAGGGTGTCTTCATCGTCGTGGTTGCCGGAGGTCCGCGCGTCGGCGACGTCCTGCACGGGGCCGCAGCGGCGTCGGTGGGGACGGCGGCCGCCGCGGCGGGCGGCGGCGTGCTGGTCGTCATCGGTGTCTCGATCGCCGCGTTGGCTCTTCCGGCATTCATCCGGTACCGAGTGGGTGCGGTGGTAAAGAATGGCACTCATGGCTGACGCACAGACCTACTCGTTGACGAGCGGTAAGTATCGGGCAGACATCGCTGCCGTCGGAGCGGGTCTGCGGGTGCTCGAATACGACGGCGCACCGCTCACCGAGACCTGGGAGGCGGGTTCGAAGCCGCCGCTGTCGGCGGGACTCGTGTTGGCCCCGTGGCCCAATCGAACGGCCGACGGCACGTTCACGTTCGAAGGCGTCGAGCATCGGATGGAGATCAGCGAGCCTTCGCGCAACAACGCCAGTCACGGTTTCGTCCGGCGGGTGGAATGGACCCTGAACGAGCACAGCGACTCTCGCGTCGAGCAGAGCGTGGACGTCGGGACACATCAGGGCTGGCCGTTCTCGGTGACGGTGACCGTGGCGCACGAGCTGTCGGCGGACGGTCTCACCGTCACCGCGTCGGCGAAGAACACCGGTGATTCACCGGCGCCGTACGGGATGGGTTTTCACACGTTCGTCAGGGTGGGAGACGTGCCGCTCGACGAGTGCACGCTCGAGCTCTCGGCCGGCACGCGGCTGCCGCTCGACTCGGTGCGCAATCTGCCCGTGGGCAATTCGGTGCCGACTGCCGATACCGAGTACGACTTCCGGCAGCCGCGGACGCTGCAGGGCGTGCAGCTCGACACCCCGTACAGCGCGTCGCTCCCCGAGGCCGACGGCCGAGCGAGCCATGTTCTTCGGGGCCCCGACGGCACCGCGACGGTGCTGTGGACCGACAGCAGCTTCGGTTGGGTGCAGGTCTTCACCGCCGATCCCGCCAACGATCAGGCCTATCCCGATCGAGGGCGGGCGCTGGCGATCGAGCCGATGACCTGCCCACCCGATGCGTTGAATTCCGAGATCGATCTGATCGTGCTGGATCCGGGGCAATCCTGGTCGGGCACCTGGGGAATGAGGTACGAGAAGTGACCATTCTGGTGTGCGGCGAGGCGTTGGTCGACCTGGTTCCGGTGCACGAGGGCCCGCTGCTCTCGCCCAAACTCGGCGGTGGACCGTTCAATGTCGCCGTCGCGATCGGTCGACTGGGTTCACCCGTTGCGTATCTCTCGCGGATCTCCCGCGACCCGTTCGGTGAGCAGATCCTGGCGAGCCTGCGCGACGCGGGAGTGGACACCACGTGGGTGCAGCGCGGCGACGAACCGACGACGTTGGCGATGACCACGCTCGCCGAGGACGGCAGTGCCGAGTACTCGTTCTACGCCGACGGCACAGCCGACCGCCTCGTCGCCGATCCCGGCGATCTGCCCGACGAGATCAGCGTGCTCTCGTTCGGCACACTGTCGCTGCTGTACGAGCCCGGCGCGTCGATGTACGCGGGCCTGCTGCACCGGGCCAGGGCGGCGGGCAAGCTCACGATGCTCGACCCGAACATCCGGCCCGCTGCCATCGACAGCACCAGCGGAGACATCACCGCCGACGGGTTTCGCGACCGCTTTCGTTCGTGGCTGCCCAGCATCGACATTCTCAAGGTGTCCGAGGACGACTCGTTCTGGTTGGGCCTCGGTACGCAGGGGACCACCGTCGACGACTGGCTCGCGGCAGGGGTCACCGCGGTGGTCATGACCCGCGGTGGCGACGGCATCTCGGTCTTCACCGCATCCGAGGAAATCACGGTCCCTGGTGTCGCGGTCGACGTCGTGGACACGATCGGCGCTGGTGACACCGTGCACGGAGCTCTGCTGAGCTTTCTGCAGAAGGAGAGCATTATCACATCGAACGCGGTGAAAGAGATGAGCAAGCAAGATTGGCGGGAAGCGCTCGATTTCGCCGCGAAAGCGGCGGCAATCACGGTTTCTCGACCCGGTGCCGACCCTCCGTGGGCGTCCGAGGCGTCGAGAGACTAGTTTCACTATCGACGTTAGAACTGTCCGCTTCAAGTACGTGTCCGTTACACGAGTTCGAGAGGGACCATTCGTGCCCGCTGAGAATGATGCCAAAGCCACCCTCACCTATCCCGGTGGCGAATACTCCATGTCGATTGCCGAGGCCTCCGAAGGCAACAACGGCATCGAGCTGGGAAAGTTGCTGGCCACCACCGGCTACACGACGTTGGACGGCGGGTTCGTCAACACCGCGTCGACCAAGTCGGCCATCACCTACATCGACGGTGACGCAGGCATCCTGCGCTACCGCGGATACCCGATCGAACAGCTTGCGGGCAAGTCTTCGTTCATCGAGGTCAGCTACCTGCTGATCTACGGGGAGCTGCCGTCCGAGGCTCAGCTCGAGAAGTTCACCGACAAGATCCGTCGGCACACTCTGCTGCACGAGGACCTCAAGCGGTTCTTCGACGGGTTCCCGCGCAACGCTCACCCGATGCCGGTGCTGTCGAGTGCCGTCAACGCGCTGTCGGCGTACTACCAGGACTCGCTCGACCCCAACGACCCGGAGCAGGTCGAGCTGTCGACCATCCGTCTGCTGGCCAAGTTGCCGACCATCGCGGCGTACGCCTACAAGAAGTCCGTCGGTCAGCCGTTCCTGTACCCGGACAACTCGAAGAGCCTGGTCGAGAACTTCCTGCGTCTGACGTTCGGCTTCCCGGCCGAGCCGTACGAGGTGGATCCCGAGATCGTCAAGGCACTCGACATGCTGCTCATCCTGCATGCCGACCACGAGCAGAACTGCTCCACCTCGACGGTGCGTCTCGTCGGATCCTCGCAGGCCAACCTGTTCACCTCGATCTCCGGCGGCATCAACGCGCTCTGGGGCCCGCTGCACGGCGGAGCCAACCAGGCCGTGCTCGAGATGCTGGACAAGATCAAGGCCGAGGGCGGCGACGCCACCGACTTCCTGCGTCGAGTAAAGAACAAGGAAGACGGCGTCAAGCTCATGGGGTTCGGGCACCGCGTGTACAAGAACTTCGATCCGCGCGCGACGCTGGTCAAGGAAACTGCGCACACGATCCTCGGCAAGCTCGGCAACGGCGACGAACTGCTCGAGATCGCTCTCAAGCTCGAGGAGACCGCCCTGACCGACGACTACTTCGTCGAGCGCAAGCTCTACCCCAACGTCGACTTCTACACCGGCCTGATCTACCGCGCGATGGGCTTCCCGCCGCGCATGTTCACGGTGTTGTTCGCGATGGGCCGTCTCCCGGGCTGGATCGCGCACTGGCGCGAGCAGAACGAGGACACGACCGGCAAGATCGGCCGTCCGCGCCAGATCTACACCGGCTACACCGAGCGCGACTACCAGGACGTCAGCTCCCGCTAGATCTCGCTGCACGACAACGCCGCCGACTCCCTTGGGGAGCCGGCGGCGTTGTTGTGTCTGCGCCGAGTTCGCAGTTACGTAGGTGAAATGACCGTTTTCGTCTGCAAAACTGCGAACTCGACGTCATGGACTCCACAACTTCGAGTTCGCAGCATCGTGGCTGCTAGGTCATCGTGACCTCGCGCAGCACCTGTCCTGCACCGTCGGTGAGGCGCAACGTATCGGTATCCGTCGGGCCGACCACGAGCCCGCCGCCGACGGGTAGGTCGATGGTGCTGACGAATGCAGACCGCGATCCCCGAGCATCCTCGGTGGCGGCGGTGTAATCACTCGTGGTGGGGGTGTCGGTCGTGAGCGTCATCGATCGCTCGGTAGGGCTGATCTCGGCGACGATCGACGCGCCCGCAGGCAGGCGAAGGGAGGTCGATCGAACCACCCAACCGTCGGACAGGATGGAGATGTCGATCGAGGCATCGCGCTCGTTGTCCGCGACGTCGGAGAGCGTCAGCCGCATCGGTGTGTCGATCGAGGCCTCCAGCAACGCTGTGTTGTCGTTGTTGATGAACGCGGACCGTCGCACCCGGTCACTGTCGGACACCGACAAGCTCCATTCGACATCGGTCAGATCGACCGGATCGTTGGTGTTGTCGGTGACCAGCACCAGGTAGTCCTGGTCCTGCGCACCGACCTCCGTGCAGGAGGGGCACTGATGAACGCCGGTCATCTCGGCCAGCGGAAACAACTTCAGCTGATTGTCCGGGGTACCGGAGAACAGGTAGCTGTCGTCGGCGGGGTCTGCCGAGGTGGTGTAGTACCACGTATCGGCGGCCGTATCGGTGACGATCATCTTCTCGACGCCGGGATAGTTGTTGTCGTAGATGACAATTCCGCGTGTGCTGTCGCCCAGATCGCGTATCGCGATCGGTGTCACGGCGTGGCCGGACGTTCCGTCCTCGGTGTAGAACGCGAGTAGATGGTCCTGCCCTTCGGCCCACGCGGTCGTGAGTCGATCGATCACCTCGTCCACAGGTGCGGACATCTCGGAGTCGGCCGTCGGTTCGACCTCCTGGGTGTTGAAGTAGCGCGCGATCACGGCATCGGTCGCGGGGGAGGGACGTGCATCGAACAGTGTTGCTCCCGGGGCGACGAAGGACGAGGTGTCGATCGAGTTGCGGTAGGCCAACCCTGCGACCGCGGCCATTCCGAAGCAGTGACCACCGTTCATTCCGTTCTCGAACACCTCCGAGGTCACCCGTCCCATCGGCGAGAGAACGCATCGGTCGCTCTCGGTTCCCGGAGTGCACACCGCATCCCCGAACAGTGATTGCATCGAGGCCGGTGTTAGCCCTAGGCCATGCTCCGCTGTCGGCGGTCCCCAGTTGGGGAAGGAGAAGCCGTCCCGCCGGACGTCGAAGCCGGACGAGGCCACGAGTGTGCCCGAGCCTGGGTCCATCTCGGTGAACCCTTCCTGAGGTGATGAACACGCCGTCAGCACGAATGCGACTGCAAAAGCCATTGTGGCCCAGCGGCGGCGGGGCGCAGTGGCGGAGCGGAGAACCATGATCGGATCCTCTTCTTCGGTTGTCAATGCTCGAGTACGACCTTGAGAACTGTGACGATCAAACCGACGACGATGGCAACCAGGCCTCCGAGGATTGCCCCACGCCATCTTCTCTTGCTCGCATGCCAGCCGCTGGCGGCTCCGAGGACGAGCAGGAACAGGAATGCGAGATCGGAAATGGTGTCGAGTGCGCCGTAGGCCGACCACAGACCGCTCACACGTCCGAGCCCGATGATGATGAGCGGCACCACCGTCAGCAGCAGGAAATGCGCTGAGTGCCAGAGCAGATGACGTCTGTCGGCACCGTCGGGCATGCGGTGGTGGCTGTTCACGTACCCCAACCACGACGAGAACAGGTGCGCGACGGCAGTCGCGACCATCGGCCCGAGGACCATTCCTGTCGCGTCACCGAAATCGACGTCCGTATCGTCCGCCCCGACGACCATGACGGTCATGATGATCACGGTGCCGTAGATCAACGGCTCTGCGTCCAACGCCGCCCACGTCGGTCGGCCTCGCCTCCAGGAATTGTGACCGGTATCGGGAAGCGTGCTTCCGGTCAAGACTTCTCGCCGCAGGCGGCGTACTTCGGCGTGGATCCATCGTGGCGCGCCGGAAGTGGTGGTCGATTCATCGTCGAAAGTCCTTGTTCGAGAGAAAGAGTGGGTATGTCATCGCGGATGGGGGCTCGTGTCTCGTTCAGACGACCTCGTGTTCGGCCGGTGCCATGGGGTCGATGTGGCGTGCGGCGCGTAGGCCCGCCTCGATCGCACCCTCGACCCAGCCCGACTTGAACGTGGTGAAGTCGCCGGCCCAGTGCAGCCGGTCCACAGGCTTTTTCATCTCGTCCAGCATCCAGCCGCCGTCCAGAGGCGTATCGCCGAAGGCGGCCTTGATCCAGGGTTGATCGGGCCAGGAGAATTCGCCGATTTCCACGACGTCCTCGATCATTCCGGACATGTCGGCGTTGAAGGTGTTCACGAGATCTCGTGCCCGGGTTTCTTTCGGCTGCGCGAGATAGGCAGTTGCGTTGGCACCGGAAAGGTAGAAGAACGCGTTCCCGCGCCCGCCCGGCTCGTTGCCGGTGATGTCGATGAGTCGTTCCCACGGCCGGTCGGAAGCTGCCACGGGCCAACCTCGCACACCGGAATCGAGCCACGTCGGTTTCGAGGTCTGCAGATACACCTTGACTATGTCGCTCCACACCATGCCGTCGACCACCTGACGGGCTCGATCGGGCAACGCCGGTCGGATGTCGACATCCTTCAGGACCGTGAAGGGGATCGTCGAAATGACCTCGTCCCCGGTCCATTCGCGACCGTCCGCTGTGGTCACCATGACGTCCGAACCGCTCTGGTCGATCACCACCACCCGAGAGCCCATGTGGATGCGGTCTTGGGGGAGCCTTTCGGCGAGGGCGCGCGGTATCCGCTCGTTTCCACCCTGCACGCGGTACAAGTTGCGGTCGCCGAAATGGTAGGCGAAGTCGGGAAGCAAACCGAGAACGCTGACTTCCAGTGTGAAACCGCCGGCCTGGGCTGCGACGAGTTTGGCGAAATCGTCCGATGCACCAGCGTCGGCGAGCAATTCACGAACGGTGAATCCGTCGAACTTGTCGGCGGCGGCCGCATCGGGCCACTCCGGGTCGATGACGGTGGTGAAATCTGCGCCGAGGGGCACGAAGTAGCTGGTGAGCATGGAACTCAGTTCGACGGTACGTTCGGACTCGAGTAGATCCCAGGGTCGACGATCGAGCTGAGTGTTGTTGCCGCGCAAGCCATCTATCAGATATTCGGGAGCGCCGTCGTTCATCGCGACGATGGGGAGCTTCAGGGTGCTCTCGTAGCCGGTGACCAACGGCATGTTCAGTCGGAAATGCCCTCCACCGCCCTCGGTGAACTGGCCGTTCTCGTATTCGACGGAGATGAGGCGACCACCGATTCGGTCCTGAGCCTCGAGAACCGTCACCTCGTGACCGCGCCGGTGCAAGGCCAGTGCGGCCGTCAGACCCGACATGCCTGCACCCAGAACGAGTACGCGACGGGGTGCAGGCGATTCATTCGTACCGGCGACGGTGCTCTCGGCCTCGTTGCTCGAGCACGCCGTCGTGGAAGTCAACCCTCCCAGCATCGCTGCGCTCAAGCCGAGTCGTAAGGCATCCCGTCGGTTGACCTGCACCATCGTCGTCTCCTTCTGAAACGATGGAAGTGCCCCGTCACTTCTCCGATTCGACAAGCGACATCACACCACGTTTTCACGGCGGAGGTGACTCGAAACCGCGTTCCCGCGCCAGGTCTCACGAAAGGCCGAACCTGCACCGAGCAGGATCGGTCACACGAAGGTGACGCGATTTTTCAATACCGGCAGGTTTGCACGCACGGCGTCGACGAGTTCGGTGTGGATGTCGATCGTCAGCATGCCGGGCGTCGCGTCGAGTTGCCCGAGGATCTCGCCGGTGGGGGAGCAGACGATGCTGTGTCCCACGCCCAACGGTGCATTGCCCTCGGCGGCAGCGGGTTCGGCTTGGTCGCAGGCCGCGATGAACGTGGTCGAGTCCAGGGCACGTGCCCGCGCGAGCAGGGTCCACTGCTCCACTTTGCCGTCGCCCGATCCCCACGACGCCGGGACGACGACGACTTCCGCGCCGAGATCACCGAGTTTCTGGAACAGTGCCGGGAATCGAATGTCATAACAGGTGGCGAAGCCGACCCGAACGCCGGCGATGTCCACCACGAGAGGCTCCGAACCCGGTGCGACGGTGTCGGATTCGGCGAATCCGAACGCATCGAACAGGTGGATCTTGTCGTAGCTCGCGTCGATACCGGGTCCGGTGACGAGCAATGTGTTCGTGACCCTGTCGTCCGCGGCTGGGGTGAACATTCCGGCGACGACGGTGATGCCAGCGTCGGACGCTATGGCGCGCACCGCGTTCGCCCATTCACCGTCCAGGGGTTGCGCGAACTTTCGGATGGGTCCGCCGAAGCATCGCATCGTCGCCTCCGGAAACACGACGAGATCCGATCCCGCATGCGCTGCGGCGCGGGTGTGGGTGGCGATGAGTTCGAGGTTCTCGGCGGGCTGTTGGCCGCTGGTGATCTGGGCGAGGCTGATGCGGATGGACGAGCTCACGGTGTGACTCCTGGTTTCGTCGGAGGAAGACAGGTATACATATCGTATGCAGCCGCTGTCGGGGAGGGAGAAGGCGTACCAGTACGTGCGCGATCAGGTGTTGTCCTCACCGGCCGCCACCGGCACTTTTCTGAACGAGCAGGAACTCGCGACGCAGATCGGAGTATCCCGTACCCCGGTTCGTGAAGCGTTGCTGATGTTGCAGTCCGAGGGGCTGGTCGAGATGGTGCCCAAGCGGGGCGCGCACGTGCCGGCGATGTCCGGACGCCAGATCGCCGAACTGATGGATCTGCGCGGAGTTCTCGAGCGGCACGCGGCCACCCGTGCGCTGCGAGCCGGTGACGCGCCGATCACGCAGATGCGGCACGCGTTGACGCAGCAGGAACTGCTGATGAACTCCGACGACGCAGATGCACCCAAGCAGTTCATCGACTGGGACGGCACATTCCATCAGAGTTTGATCGATTCGGCGGGAAGCGATCTGCTCTCGCGCACGTACGCCGGACTGCGGGCTCGCCAACTTCGGGTCGGGTTGAGCGCGTTGTTCACCGCGGCGAACCGTCAGCACCGGGTGTGCGCCGAGCACCAGGCCATCATCGACGCACTCGGTGCGGGCGACGAGGACCTGGTGCACGCGAAGATCGACGCTCACCTCGAAGTCACACTTCAGACTCTGCTGCGCGCGTAGCCTTTTCGCGCTCCTGGCCCAGCAGCACGTAGTGCTCGTCCTCGGTGGGGTCGGGGTTGCGACCGAGTGCGAGACCGACGAGTGTCACGGCACCGACGATCACGATGTATCCCGCGATCGGCACCCAGCTGTCCGTTCTGTCCAGCAGGTAGACGAAGATGAGCGGTGCCATTGCGCCACCGAACACGCCGGCGATCGTGTACGCCAACGAGCTGCCGGTGGACCGCAGTCGGACGCTGAACTGTTCGGTGACGAACGCAGCCTGCGGTCCGTACATGAACGAGTGGAACGCCAGTCCCACAACGACACCCAGGATCAGCAGCGGCAGGGATCCGCCGCCGATGACGAGGAAGAAGATCGCGCTCCAGGCAACGCCGCCCACCGCTGCGATTCCGTAGACGAGGCGCCGATTGATGCGGTCGGACACCGCTCCGGCGAGCGGGATCAGACCGAGCTGACACGCCGATCCGACCAGAATGGCGGTCAGCACCTCGCTGCGTTCGAAGCCCAACTTCTGCGTGCCGTAGGTGATGGAGAAGACGGTGAACAGCGCGTAGATGACGTCCGGTGCGACGCGGGACATGATGCCCGCCACCAGTGGCCGCAGTTCGGTCTTGAACACCTCGCTGATCGGGGCTTCCGATCGATCGCCGCTTTCCTGCAGCGCCTTGAACACCGGGGTGTCCTCGAGCTTCAAGCGGATCCACAGACCGAATCCGACGAGTACGGCCGAGAAGAGGAACGCCACTCGCCATCCCCAGGACTCGAACTGCTGGTCGGTCAGTGACAGAGTCAGTATCGCGAGTGCGCCGTTGGCGAGCAGGTTGCCTGCCGGTGGTCCGATCTGCGCGGCGGACGACCAGAAGCCGCGCTTGCGTGGATCGCCGTATTCGCTGGAAAGCAGAACCGCGCCGCCCCACTCTCCGCCGACGGCAACACCCTGGCAGAACCTCATGGTGACGAGGATGATCGGGGCTGCGATGCCGATCGTGTCGTATCCGGGGATCAGGCCGATGGCGAACGTGGTGACGCCGATCAGCATCAGCGTGATGACGAGTAGTTGCTTGCGGCCGATGACATCGCCGAGGCGCCCGAAGACGAATCCACCGACCGGTCGGGCGACGTACCCGACGGCGTAGGTGGAAAAGGCCAGCAGTGTCCCGGTCAGCGGATCGCTGTCCGGGAAGAAGACCAGAGGGAACACCAGCGCCGCGGCGGCCGAGTAGACGGCGAAGTCGTACCACTCCAATGCCGTTCCGGTCAGGCTGGCCGCGAAGGCCTTGGCCAGGCCCTTTCTATCCACCGAAACAGGTTCGGTCATGACG
Source organism: Rhodococcus sp. 05-2254-6 (assembly GCF_002258565.1). Taxonomy (NCBI): domain Bacteria; kingdom Bacillati; phylum Actinomycetota; class Actinomycetes; order Mycobacteriales; family Nocardiaceae; genus Rhodococcus; species Rhodococcus sp. 05-2254-6. The sequence goes on along the minus strand of NZ_NOZF01000105.1, from coordinate 42,017 downwards.
ACTCCTTCGTGTGCCTGGGATCACTCTATCCGTTGTACGTGCTCCATACTTGCTGTATACAAGACGTATGCGCAAGGCTTTCGGCGTATCGGAAACAGAAAATTTACGAGGAGAGGGTCCTTACTGATGCTCACGTTCACGCTGCCCGACGGCTCGACCGAATCGCTCGAGGTGACCGCCCTGCTCAATGCGGGATATGCCGGACGCAACCAGGACGAGGTGGCGTCGCACATCGCGGAGCTGGCCGAACTGGGTGTCCCGGCTCCGACTGTGACCCCGGCGCTGTACCCCATCTCGCCGTATCTGGCGCAGCAGACCGATTCCGTCGCCGTCCAACACGGTCGCACCTCGGGCGAGGCGGAGTGGGCTCTGGTGATCCTCGGCGACACGATCGACGACGTGCTGCTCACGGTGGCGTGCGATCACACCGACCGTGACCTGGAGGTTCACAGCGTCGCGTGGAGCAAGAACGCCGCTCCCGACGTGCTGGGCACCGGCGCGTGGCGGTTGTCCGAGGTGGCCGATCGACTCGACGAGATCACGTTGACCGCCTGGGCCGACGGCACACTCATCCAGACCGGAACGCTCGGTGATCTTCTCGCGCCGCAGTACTGGCTCGATGTGCTGACCGAGCGTGGCTTGTTCTCGCGTGGAACGGTTTTGATCTCGGGCACCATCTCGATGCACCACGGGGTGAATCAGTTCTCCGACGCCTGGAAGGTCGAGATGACCGACCCCGCCACCGGCAATACTCTGACCTGCGAATACAAGACGATATTGATGCCAGCTCCGATCGGCTGAGCGTCACGACGTATGGTCGAAGCGGTATATGCCCAGAGATAGACAGCCGGCGTCGGCGGGCCGGCATCAACCGCAGGAGACTTCAGTGACGAAGCCAGTGATCGAATTTCAGGCCGGACCGGCGCCCTTGGACCTGGTGACGGTCGACCTCGTCGAGGGTGACGGCGCAGAGGCAGTGGCCGGTGGCACCGTCGAGGTGCACTACGTCGGCGTCGAGTTCGATTCGGGAGAAGAGTTCGACTCCTCCTGGAACCGCGGCGAGTCCATCCAGTTCCCGCTGCGCGGACTGATCCAGGGCTGGCAGGACGGCATTCCCGGAATGAAGGTCGGCGGACGTCGTCAGCTCACCATTCCGCCGGAGCTCGCCTACGGTCCCGCCGGTGCAGGACACCGTCTTTCCGGCAAGACCCTCGTGTTCGTCATCGATCTGCTCGACGTCAAATAACTGCAGGGCCGCCAACGGCATTGCGTACCCGCTCGGCTTCGCGGGTTGCCGCGGGATTGGCAGTACCCTCTCGGGAACCCGCGAGCTTGGCGTGAATGTGCCCGGCTACCGTCACCGGCTCGTACCGGGCCACGTCACCGGGCTCGATGCACGACGGCAGTGGCGCGATCACCGCGTCGAGGTTGCCGTCGTGGAAGAACGCGGCAGATCGCCTGCGCTGGATCGTCCCGTCGGTGATCGGCGGACGGACCCGATGCAGCGTCGACATCCAGCGATCGTTGGTCAGTCGGGCCGTCAGATCTCCCAGGTTCACCAACATGGCTCCGTCGGCGGGTTGCACGCCGTGCCACCGTCGGTCGGTTCCGAGAACCTGCAGGCCGGGCACTCGATCGGCCCACAGCACCGTCACCAATCCGTAGTCGGTGTGTTCGCTCATCCCGGTGAGCTCGGCATCCGGCACATGCATGCCGGGTTCGAGCGCGTAGTTGTTCATCCGCAGGGTATCGAGCGATCGACCGGTGATGTCGGAGAACGTATTCGGTGACACGCCGAGTGCGTCGGCGAACACTGTGGTCAGCGTCCGGGCCACGCGTGCTGCCTCGGCGAAATACTCGTCGACGGCGCGCTGGAACTTCGAGGAGTCGGGCCAGGTGTTCGGTTCTCCGGTGCCGACGTTGAAGGCCTCGAAGTAATCGTTCATGCCCGACGCCGATTCGACTCCCAGGCTCAGGCTCAGCGATTCGCTCTTCGGAGCGGTGTATCCCCGATTCACTTCGGGTGGGCAGATGTAGGTTCGCTTCGTCGCCAGGTCGAGCCCGAAGAACGAATCCATCGCCGACGCGAGTCCGGCCACGGTGTCCTCGGGAATGCCGTGCCCGAGAATCTGCATGAAACCGACTGTGCTGCAGGCATAGTCGACGTCCGCCGCGACGCTGCGTCGGGCAGTCCCGTCGCCTGTCGGGGTGGCATCACCCAGAACGTACGGCGAGATGTCGATGGTGGGGACGAAGAAATCCGACAACGTGTGCATGGGTACATGATCCACGGCTCGGATGGGCCCGCAGGTTTCTCCCGCGTAAAGACTGCCGAACTTCAGCTGTCCTGCAGCTCCAGCACCAATCGGGCACCGCCGAGCGGGCTGTCGGTGAAGTAGACACGCCCACCGTGTAATTCGGCCTGCTGCGCCACCAATGCCAGGCCGAGCCCGGAGCCGCCCTTGGCGGCTCGGGTGCCGCGCTCGAACCGGCCGAACACCGTCTCGCGTTCGTCGAGGGGAACGCCGGATCCGTTGTCGTCGATCAGGACACGTACCGTCTTGCCCTCGCGCTCGGCGGTGATGACGATCGACGTCGCGTTGCCGTGTCGAACGGCGTTGCCGATCACGTTGTCGACGGCCAGCCGAAGACCGGTCGGCAGTGCGCGCATCGTGATCTCGGAGTCGGCGGCGTACTCCACGCGTATGTCGAGTCCCGGATGCAGTCGTTGCGCATCCTGGGCTGCGACGTCGCAGACGTCGATGATGTCGGTCTCGACTCTGTCGCCCTCACTGGACAATTCGCCCGACGCGAGTCGTTCCAGGGCGGTCAGGGTTGTCTCCACTCGACCCTGCGTCCGCTCGAGATCTCCCAGAATCTCCTGCTGCTGCGCCGGCTCGAGGTCGAGAGTTCTGAGCACCTCGATGTCGGTGCGCATCGCAGTCAGTGGGGTTCGCAGCTCGTGTGCGGAGACGGCCGCGAAGTCGCGTGCGGTGTCGAGCGCGGCATTGGTGCGGTCCTGTGCCTCGTTCAGTCTGGTCAGCATGCCGCCGATCGCAACGGCGAGCGCATCGGCTTCGGTGACACCGGTGCGGGTTTCGGGCGCGGTCGGTGGCTGCGCGCTGACCTGCCGGGTCAACGTCACCAACGGTTTGACGGCTCTGCCACCGAAGAGCCAGCCCAGGCCGGTGGACACTGCGATCGCAGCGAGTCCGAGCAGAATCACTTGCCGCTGCTGTTCGTCGGTGACCTGTTGCGCTTCGATGGCAGGCACGCCGATGGAAATCGAGATGGACGACACCGCGGTCGAAACGGCGGTGTAAACCCGGAAGCGTTGCCCGTCGACGTCGACGGTCTGCGACCCGGTCTCGAGCGCGGGCAGCCGTGTCGGAGTGGACGCGACGACGATGTCGCCACTGCGAATGGTGACGGCGAACGCGCCGGAGAGCTGATCGAGGAACGCCTCCAGCGTCGTCGAGGTCGGGATCAGCACCTGAGACGCCGTCGTCAGCCGCTCGTCGAGCTGGTTGACGTTGTTGCGCGAAATAGCGACCGAGGTGACCACCGAGAGTGCGGCGACGACGAGGGTGGCACCGAGGGTCGTGGCGGCGGCCACGCGGGCGCGCAGAGAGAAGCTCATGCGGCGTCCCGGACGACGAAGCCGACTCCGCGAACCGTGTGGAGGATGCGCGGCGAACCGTCGGCCTCGAGTTTGCGTCGCAGATATCCGACGAACACGTCCACGACGTTGGTGTCGGCGACGAAGTCGTAGCCCCACACCAGCTCGAGCAGTCGTTCACGCGTGAGGACGACGCCCTTGTTGCGGGCCAGAATCGCGAGCAACTCGAACTCGCGTTTGGTCAGATCGATGTCGGCTCCGCCGCGGTGGACGCGATAGCCGGGGATGTCCACCACCAGGGTTCCGATGGCGACGGCCGAGTTCGGCGCGCCCGAATCTGCAACCGGCACAACCGGACCGGTGCCGCGACGACGCAGCATGGCGCGAATCCGTGCGACCAGCTCGGCCAGCACGAACGGTTTGGTGAGGTAGTCGTCGGCACCGGATTCGAGCCCGGCGATGCGATCGTCCACCGAGCTGCGGGCACTGAGCACGCAGATCGGGATGTCGTTTCCCATGGCGCGCAACGCGGTCACCACGCTCGCGCCGTCGAGTACCGGCATGTTGATGTCGAGCACGATGGCGTCGGGCATCGATCGCGACACCACGCCGAGCGCCTCCGCGCCGTCGGATGCGGTGATGACGGTGAACCCGGACAGGCGCAGTCCGCGTTGCAGCGACGACAGCACGTCGACATCGTCGTCGACGACGAGGACGGTGGCGGGGGCACTCGACGATTCGGTCACCGTTCCAATGCTATGCAACCCAGCTGTCGACGGTGCTTCGGCGTTCTGCAGGCGTCTTGGCGAAGAACTCCTCGAGAGCACTGCGGCGGCCGGTGTCGGCATCGAGTGACCAGGCGAGTGCAGGTGCCTTGGCGTAGAGCTGCTCGTAGTACTTCTCGAAGGTGCAGGTGCTGTCCACCAGGGAAAGAGCGCCGGGGAAGGGGCGTGTGTTCGTCATGATGTTCTCCTTTTCTCTTCTGTGTTTCCCAAGGTAGAGCCCCATGTTGCGGCCATGGTGAGCCATCGTTGGCGGTTCTCTGAGAGTTCGGCCGAGAGCGGGCTGTGATTGCCGACCGCGTCGGTGGGTAAGACTGGAACCATGTCGCTCGTATGGTTTCGCCGTGATCTCCGTCTGGGGGATCTGCCCACACTCACCGCCGCTGCCGAGTCCGGAGATCCGGTGCTCGGGCTGTTCGTACTGGACGACCGTCTACTGAAGCCCTCGGGCGGGCCGCGCAAGGATTTTCTGTTCCGTTCGCTCGAAGCACTGAACGAGCAACTCGACGGCCGGTTGATGGTGGTGCACGGCGACCCCGAGACCGTGGTCCCCAAGGTCGCGAAGGCGATCGGCACCGAGGACGTACACATCAGCGCCGATTACGGCCCGTACGGACGCGACCGAGACAAGCGCGTCGGCGAGAAGGTGACCCTGGTCGAGACCGGGTCCCCGTACGCAATCGCACCCGGGCGGATCGCCAAGACTGACGGCGAACCGTACAAGGTGTTCACGCCGTACTCCCGGCAATGGCTGGAGCACGGGTGGCGCGGACCGGCCGACACGTCCGCGAAGACCGTGGAATGGATCGACCCGGACGAGGTGAAAGGCGTTCGGCGGGCGAAGATTCCCACCGAGAAAGAGGCGTCCGACGCGGCAGCCGGTGAGAAGGCTGCGTCGAAGCAGTGGAAGGAATTCCTCGAGGAGGTCTCGGCGTACGACGACGAGCGCAATCGTCCCGACCTCGACTCGACGAGCCGGATGTCGGTGCATCTGAAGTACGGAACCATTCATCCACGAACGATGCTGGCCGACCTCGGCAAGCTGCGCAGCGAAGGGGCAGCGTCGTATCGCAGGCAGATTTGTTGGCGAGACTTCTACGCCGACATCCTGTTCCAGCGCCCCGACAGCGCCCGAGAGAACTACGTCAAGAAGTTCGACAAGATCGAGATCGACTCGGGCAAGCACGCCGACGAGTTGTTCGAGGCCTGGTGCAAGGGCGAGACCGGCTTCCCGATCGTCGATGCCGGTATGCGGCAGTTGAACTCGGAGAAGTGGATGCACAACCGAGTCCGCATGATCGTCGCATCGTTCCTCGTCAAGGATCTGCACCTGCCGTGGTGGCGAGGTGCGCGCTACTTCATGCAGCATCTCGTGGACGGCGATCTGGCCAACAACCAGCACGGCTGGCAGTGGACCGCCGGAACGGGCACCGACGCCTCGCCGTACTTCCGCGTGTTCAACCCCATCACCCAGGGCGAGAAATTCGACCCCACCGGCGATTACGTGCGGCGCTGGGTGCCGGAGCTACGTGGCGAAGAAGGAAAAGCCGTGCACACGTTGAAGTTCGGGCGACCCAAGGACTACGTGGAGCCGATCGTCGACCACAAACACGAGCGAGAAGTTGCGATCGCGCGCTTCAAGGAGCTGTGAGAACTCAACGCTCGAGCGGAGCCTGCGGAGTGACCCCTATCTTCTGCGGGACAACCCGACTCCCACCAGACAGATCATGCCCCCGACCACGGCGAGGTAATGCGGAACCTCGCCCAGTAGCAACCAGGCCAGTGTGATGGTGATCGGCGGAACGGCATATGTGGTGATGCCGAGCTTGCCCGCGTTCATTCGCGTCAACGCGTAGGCCCAGGTGCTGAACGCCAGGGCCGTCGGTACCAGGCCGAGGTAGATCAATCCGCTGGTGGCTCCCGCCGATGCAGTGGAAAGGTCGCCGAGCAGAGCAGGCGCGAAGGGCAGTGTGCACACTGCGCCGATGGTGCAGGCCATCCACGTCACCTGAAGTCCGGGGATGGTGCGCAGCACCGGCTTCTGGCTGAGCACTCCGACGGCGTAGGTCACCGCGGAGACCAGACACAGTGCGATGCCCAGGAAGTCGGCGTCTGTCTTGGTCGTGGACGTGGTGGTGACGGCTGTGACGACACCGACCATCACTGCTCCGGCGAACGCGATGCCCGCTCCGATCACCAACCACTTCGGAAAGCCCTCGCCCAGCAGCAGACCCGCGAACAGGGCGACCAGAATCGGACCGATCTGAATGATCATCGACGTCGTGCCGGCGTCGACGCGTTGCTCGGCGGCATTGAGGGCGACGTTGTAGATACCGAACCAGAACACGCCGATGCTGATGATCTGCAGCCACTGTGTGCGGTTCGGCTTGACCCACTGCCTTCTGACCAGAACGATCGCACCGAGCGCGACGGATCCGATGAGCAACCGGCCCAATGCGAGCGGACCGGCTCCGAAGGATTCGCCGACGCCGCGAATCGCCACGAAGGCCGAGGCCCACGAGATCACCGTGACGGTGACGGCTCCGAGCGCAAGCCAATCCACCGCGGGACGGGTGTCGAGATCTGTCATGTCGACGACGCTATCGCGCGGGAGACTCCTGTGGCGCGCGGGTTTCGGCCATGGTTGCTCGTATTACCGCCGCCTATCTGCCGAGCAGCTTCTCCAGTGCGTCGAGGACTGCCGGATCCTCGATGGTCGACGGCACGCCGTATTCCTCACCGGCGACGATCTGCCGCATGGTTTTCCGCAGGATCTTGCCCGAGCGGGTCTTGGGCAGCGCGCCGACGATCGTCACATCGCGGAACGTCGCGAGGGCACCGATCTGATCGCGGACCATGGCCACCAGTTCGGTGCGCAGCTGTTCCTCGGTGATCTGCTCGCCGGCCTTGAGTACCACGTACCCGCTGGGGCGTTGGCCTTTGAGGTCGTCGTGGATGCCGATCACCGCGCATTCGGCGACGGCGGGGTGACCGGCGAGCACGGCTTCCATCGACCCGGTCGACAGACGGTGGCCGGCGACGTTGATGACGTCGTCGCTACGGCCGAGGACGTAGACGTAGCCGTCGGTGTCGATGTAGCCCGAATCGCCGGTGAGGTAGTACCCGGGGAACGTGTCCAGATACGAACGCTGGAAACGTGATTCGTCGTTCCACAGCCCCACCAACGCACCCGGTGGCAGCGGCAGCTTCACGACGATGTTGCCCTCGGTGCCTGCGTCCACCGGATTGCCCGAGGCGTCGAGGATACCGACCTGGAACCCCGGCACCGGCACCGTCGGCGATCCCGACTTGATCGGAAGTGGTTCCAGACCACGAAGATTGGCGCAGATGGCCCACCCGGTTTCGGTCTGCCACCAGTGGTCGACCACGGGCCGGTCCAGGGTTCGCGAAATCCATTCGTACGTATCGGGATCGAGACGCTCACCTGCGACGAACAGGGTCTCGAGCGACGAGACGTCGTACTTCTCGAGCTCGGTCGCATGGGGATCGACCTTGCGGATGGCGCGCAGTGCAGTCGGCGCAGTGAACAGGGCCCGGACGCCATGATCCTGGATCACCCGCCAGAACGCGCCGGCATCGGGAGTCCCGACGGGTTTGCCCTCATACAGAACCGTTGTGGCCCCGGCGAACAGCGGTGCATAGACGATGTACGAGTGCCCGACGACCCAGCCGACGTCGGACGCGGTCCACATCACCTGACCGGCACCCACGTCGTAGATGTTGCGCATCGACCACGTCAGCGCGACGGCATGACCGCCGTTGTCGCGCACCACACCCTTGGGCTTACCGGTCGTACCCGAGGTGTAGAGGATGTACAGCGGATCGGTTGCCAGCACCGAAACCGGTTGTGCCGCGGTGGCGTCGGCGATGAGGGAGTCCCAGTCCAGCCAGTCGTGACTGCCGGGGATTCCCTCGCGGGTCTTGACGATCACCGTCGGTACCTTCGCAGTCGTCAGCGTCAGGGCGCGCTGCACCAGCGGCAGATATTCGATGACGCGACCCGGCTCGAACCCGCCGCTGGCGGTGATCAGCAGGACCGGCTCGGCGTCGTCGATTCGCGCTGCCAGCTCCTTGGCTGCGAAGCCGCCGAACACCACCGAATGCACCGCGCCGAGTCGAGCGCACGCGAGCATCGCGACGACGGCCTCGGGGATCATCGGGAGGTAGATCACGACGCGGTCTCCCGGTCCGACGCCCTGCTCACGCAGCACACCGGCGAATCGAGCGACGTGGTCGAGAAGTTCGGCGTAGGTGTAGCTGCGGGTGAGTCCGAGCATCGCCGAGTCGTAGATCAACGCGGTCCGGTCGCCGTGTCCGGCGTCGACGTGCCGGTCCAAGGCGTTGTAGCACGTGTTTAGTCGGGCCCCGGGAAACCAGTGAGTGCCGTCGAACGCGCTGGTGGGAGGGGTGTCCCAGTCGACTCCCGCCGCGGCGTCGAGCCAGAATTGCTCACGGTTGTCGATACTGTCGTCGAAGGCCTGCCGATACTCGCCACTCATGTTGTGGAGCGTAGTTCGGGGCTGCGTGGTGCGGGCCGGGTTGCGCACTACCGGCGACGACCGGCGGAATCCCGTCGACCGACGGTCGTTGCGTGCAACCGTGCCCGGTGCACGTCAAGATCGCGTCGACGCCTCAGCCTGAGGATTTCGCGGCCGCCGTAGAACGCGGCGCTGACCGCGAACATCGCCGCTACCAACAGCAGCCATCGCATTGCGTACGGCTCCTGTGTCTGACCCGTGGCGGCCTCGTACGTGTCGCTCCTGTGGGCGAAGATCCCCGGTGCGAACAGCAGCAGGCTCAATCCCGCCCCGAGCGCGGGGACGCGGACCGCGTTGACGAACCTGCCCAGACGAGCGACCAGCGTCCGGTCCAGCACGGCGTACAGCGGAAACAGGATCGCATCGTGCACCACCGCTGCCCCGACGAACCAGAGGCCGATGGACTGCCACCACGTATCGGTGTTCCACAGGGCCGGGAAGCCGATCGTCAGGACGACCGCGCCGGCCAGGGCGAGGCAGCAGGCCGTGACCGCGAGATGCAGCGGTCCTGCGCCGTACCTGGCTCGAAACGTCGTCATGCTCGCTCCTCGAAGAATTCGACGGATTCGATCCACTTGGTGGCGTGCACTCCGGGTATCGCCGGCATCATGATGCGAGCGGGATAGCCGTGGTCGAGGGACAGGTCGGCCCCGTTCACTTTCAGTGCGAGAAGCGAATCCGGATGCATCATCTGGTGTCCTCCGAAGGTGACGCGGTTGAACGACCCGACGGGTTCGAGCGACCGCACCTCACCGGTATCGACGGCATCGACACCCACGAATGCCGCCAGATCTCGGAGCGGAACTCCGGTCCACGTCTGAACCGTCGACCAGCCCTCGACGCAGGAAATCGGGAGTTCGACGGTGTGCAGGTCCATCTGCTCGAGTTCAGCTCGGGTGAGTACAACCTCGGTACCGCCGGCCAGTACGGTCAGCCGCCACGCATCGCCTGTCTGCGCATCGGTGACGCCTGCGGACTCCGCGGTGCGGTTGATCTGGAAGTCGTTGGGGCCGTCGCCGTACGAGCGTCCGCGAGGCAGCAGGATCGCCGCCGAGCGCAGTGGTCCGCCCGTCGTCTGCCCAACGCTGAGGACCGCGACGAACAGTGCGCTACCGCCCACGAGTGTGAGAGCTCCGCGTCTGCTGATCGTCGCCGGAGCGGGATCGGTTGCAGCAAGACCTGATTCGTCGTCGGCATCGGGCACCGTATCGGCGACTCGAATGCGCATCAATTCCAGGAACGGCCGCGTTCTCAACGCGGTCACCATGGTCGGAAGCTTGAGCGCCACGTGGGCGACGAAGCCGGCGACGAACACCCAGGCGCCCCAGTAGTGGGCGGTGTAGAAGCTGAAGCCGAAGATGTAGTCGTACTGAATGTTCAGCACACCGGTGATGATCTCGAAGAGGATGCCACCGACCAACGCCAGCAACGAGATTCGCTCGAGAAGGTGCGCGACACTGCGAACCGGGGGCATCTCGATCAGTTTCGGGATCACCGACCACAGCTTGGCCAGCACGATCGGCACCATGACCAGTCCGAGTCCCACATGCAGGCCCTGGGTGAGTCGATAGAGCCAGGCGGGCTCGGTCGGCCAATCGAACGAGGGAATTCGCAGCCACCCGACGTCGCCTGGCATGGCCTGGCCGAACTGGGGGCCGTATGCGGCCCAGGAGATGAAGCCGGTGATCGTCACGATCGGCAGGGCGACGAGCAGGACGGACGCCAGGACCGACGTGAACCAGACGCCGCGGATCGGGCTGCGGAACGTGGGAAGTCGCTGCATTCTGGTTCCCGTCTCCAATTTTGTACCTATTAGTACAAACTGTGAGGTCGAGGTTAGCGCACTTCGGGCCCGTTCGCCAGGGTCGGTGTCAGTGTCGAGTCCGACGGCGACGGACTGCGGCTACGGCGGCGTCCAGAGTGTCGCGCAGTGGGTGCACGTCGCCCGCGATGCGCGCGATCAACATTCCGCCTTGAAGCGACGCGATCAGCGTGGCGGCAGCAGCGGCCGGATCGGTCGACACATCGAGTTCCCCGCGGTCGATCATGCGGCGAAGCCCCTGTTCCAGCGGTTGTTCCCAGCGTCGGAACGCGGCATGGAGGCTGGGGACGAACGCCGGGTCGTTCTTGAGTTCTGCGGCGAGCGAACCGAGGGGGCACGAGAACGGGCCCCCTGGTTGTTCGTGATTGCGGACGATCTCGGCGGCCCATGCGTCGATGTCCTCGAGGCTGTCGATGTGGGCCAGGCGCGGCTGGGCGGCGAGGACGCGTTCGAGCTGACGTGCGATTACGGCTTCGACCAGGTCCGACTTGTCGGAAAAATAGTGGTACAGCTGCGATTTTCCGGTTTCGGACGCGGCGAGTACGTCGTCGAGAGTCGTTCCGGCGACGCCGTGCGTGTACATCATCGACGCGGCCGCATCGACGATCGCCGCTCTGGTTCGTCTGCCCTTGGCTGTTCTCGGCAGTTCCTTGCTCACGGGTCTCCGACTCCTCGGTCGATGCTGTGAACAGCGAGTTCGGTGAACACTCGTCCGTTCGATTCGACAGTCCGGCGGACCCGCGGGCCCGCCGTGGCCGCCAGCGCGTACAGCGCGCTCGCGCCCACGCTGGCCCAAGTGAACCATTCGCCCACGCAGTCGTCGGTTTCCCACCGGACCGTTCGATTCCGATCGTCGACACCCGACGCGGAATCCACTTCGACGACGGCCGTGCCGGTCTCGTGCAGCAGCGAGCGAACCGTCCTCAGAAGTGCAGCCGGGTCACCGCCGATGCCGATGTTGCCGTCCGCGAGCAGCACGTGTGACCACTGGCCCGCGCCCGGTATCGCGCAGAAGATGTCCTGCTGCAACGCGAGACCGCCGCGATGGTTCGTCATCTCCACAGCGACCGAGGACGTATCGACTCCCAGAGCGGGAACGCCGGCGCGGGTGAGAGCCTCGGTCAAACGCCCTGGTCCACAGCCGAGATCGAGGGTGGGGCCGGTGCAGAAAGCGATCGAGGCTTCGTCCGCCCTGATGTCTTCGATCGTCGAATGGGTTCCGCCCATCCAGCGCGCGATCGGAAGTTCGGTGCGGCGGCCGTCGTGATCGGTGATCCACGAGGGCAGGCCGGCTCGGCCGCGGCGGTAGACGTCGTCTGCAATCACCCGACTGAATGTACCAGTGGGTACAGTAGAGGGCATCGCGAGCCGAAGTCGTCAAATTTCCTGCCGGTGCCGTCAAGATTGCGTCAACACCTCTGTTCGACGCCACCGCGCGGCGCAAGACTGCTTCTCATGACACTTCTCGACATGCTTCCGTCCCTCGGTGCCGCCTACGTTGCGCGGTGCGATCCAGCGCTCTGGCCTGCCGACACACACTGTGTGTGCGGCCGCATCACCGTCGACGGCGTTGCGTTGGAGGATCTGGCAGATGCGCAGGGCACTCCGGTGCAGTGGGGCTCGATTCTGGTGACGCGGGTGCGGTCGGTGATCGCCGGTGAGGTGGGCGTCGACGCCGAGTTCGGGGATCTGCGCCAGGCCGTGGTGGTCAACCGGCATTTGGTGGGCGCGGTGGTCAAGGTCGATGTGCACGGCCCGGGGCGACGCTGCGTCAGTCCGGTGGAGTTGCCCGCCGATCTCCGTGCCGGCGACGTGCTGGCGCTCGTGACCTCGCAGGCGCACGGCGGAGCCGCTCTATCCGAGATTGCGGTAGCGGCCGAGTCGGTTTCGAGTCCGGGTGGCGGGATCGACGATCGACAGCGCGTGCAGTTCCCGGACGATGGCGTCGGCGATGCGGCCGGAGAACGCGGCGGGCTCGTCGGCCGCATCGGGGAGTTCGGGAACGATGGCGTCGACGATGCCATCGCGCAGAAGATCGACCGACCTGATGCCTTGGGCCTCGGCCATATCCGGAGCGTGAGCGGTGTCGCGGTGCACTATGGCACTGGCACCCTCGGGCGGAAGCGGTGCTAGCCAGGCGTTCTGGGCGCACAGCACCCGGTCGGCGGGGAGAAGCGCGAGCGCTCCACCGCCGGTGCCCTGGCCGAGTAGAACCGAGACGGTCGGGGTATCGACGGTGACGAGATCGGAGATCGAGCGCGCTATCTCGGGTGCCAGGCCGCCTTCTTCGGCTTCCTTGGACAGTGCCGCGCCGAAGGTATCGATCACCAGCACCAGCGGTAGGCGCAGTTCCTCGGCGAGGCGCATGCCGCGTCGCGCTTCTCGCAGTGCCGCCGGACCCATGGTGGCGGTGGCGGTGCTGCTGCTTCGGTCGTTGCCGAACAGGACGCAAGAGATCCCTCGGATTCGGCACAGCGACAGCAGGATCGACGTGTCGGCCTCGCCCTGACCGGTGCCGCTCAGTGGAACGTGTTCGCTGGCAGCGTGTTCGATGAGTTGCCGAATGCCGGGCCGGTCCGCGCGACGCGACGACTGCACCGAATGCCAGGCAGACTGCTCCGGCATCTCGGCCTGTACGTCGTCGGTGAGGTCGGGCCACACGGTGGCGTCGAGGATCACTCGAAGTGTGCGAATCAGTAGGTGGCGCAGGTGATCCAACGGCACCACGCCATCGATGACGCCGTGCTGGTAGAGATTCTCGGCGGTCTGCACCCCGTCCGGAAAGGGCTTGTCGTACAACGCCTGATAGACCCGCGGACCGAGAAATCCGATGAGCGCACCGGGTTCGGCGACGGTGACGTGCGCCAACGATCCCCAGGACGCGAACACCCCGCCGGTCGTGGGGTTGCGCAGATACACCAGGTACGGCAGGTGCGCCGCCTTGTGTGCGGTGACGGCGGAGGCGATCTTGACCATCTGCACAAAAGCCAACGTTCCCTCCTGCATGCGCGTGCCGCCGGAGGTGGGGGAGGCGATGAGCGGCAGGCCCTCCGCGGTGGCGCGCTCGATGGCCGAGGTGATGCGCTCGGCCGCAGCAACGCCGATCGAACCGGCGAGAAACGCGAACTCGCACGCGATCATCACCACCCGCCGGCCGTCGATGGTGCCCTCGCCCGTGAGCACCGACTCGTCGACCCCGCTCTTCTCCCGCGCCTTCGTGAGGTCGCGCTGATAGGAGTCGTTGGGGTGAACGTCGACCGGCGTGGAGTCCCAGGACACGAACGATCCGCCGTCGAGAACGGAATCGAGAATCTCGGCGGCGGATGTTCGTGGGCGCATGTCGGGGAGCCTACGCAGCGAACCCTAGCGAGCAAACGCTTCCTTCCACGAGACGGTCTTGCCGATCCGAAGAATGGAACGCTGGTAGATCTTCGCTGCGCCCATCGCCAGGATCGCGGTGGTGATCACCATCAGGACTGCCGAACCGACGATCTGAACCGGTGAGGTCACCCCGGCAGCGATGCGCAGCGGCATCATGATGGCGGAGAACGGGGGGATCCAGCTCAAGGTGTTGGCCAGGGTGCTCTCCGGATCGCTGACGGAATAGAAGGCCGCGAAGAACATCGCCATGATCAGGATGAGTAGCGGCATGGTCGTCGAGTTGACGTCCTCCTGCCGCGAGACCATCGAGCCGCCGGCGGCGTAGAGCACCGCGAAGAAGGCGAACCCCAGGATGAACCAGGCCAGCGTTGCCGCGAAGACGCTCACCGCGGCACCGGTGATCGTGAGTACCCCCGTGCCCAATCCTGCTCCCACACCGGCTATTCCGTACAGAGCAAGCTGCAGGATGCCGACCGCGCCGATACCGAGGATCTTTCCCCACAGCAACTGCAGGGGGCGGACGGTGGAGAGCAACAGTTCGACCACACGCGAGGACTTTTCCTCGACGACGCCCATCGCGACGTACATGCCGAAGCCGATGATCTGTGCGTACAGCAGGAACACTGCGGACAGGGCAAGAGCCGTACGCTGACCGGCCTCGGGATCCGGTGGATCGATTGCGTCGACGGTGACCGTCGCGGCACTCGTCGCTGCCCCGAGTTCGTTCTGATCGACACCCTGTTGCGCCAGTGCAGTATTCGTGGCCTGCGTCGCTACACTGCCTTCGACGACGGCGCGCAACGTGCCGGTCAGATCGGACTCGGTGACGGCGGTGTACGCACCCGCGGTTCCGTCCGGAACCAGCGCCACGTCGAGATCCCCGGATTCGACGCCGCTGCGTGCGGCTGCCGCGTCGGCGACTTCGCGCACCTCGACCGGGGATCCGACGGCGTCCCCGGTTGCTTCCACCACGGCTGCGATGGACTGGTCTCCGGCGACGCCGACGACGTCGCGCTCTTCGTCACCGCTGCCGGAGAAGATCGAGAACGCGATGATGCCGCCGACGATGACGGCGAGAATGATCACGTTGCTGATGACGAAGCTCTTCTTCATCACCTGAACGGTGAACTCGCGCTTGGCTATCAAAGATACTGCGCTGAAGGAGTTCAGTTGGGAGCTCATGCCACTACCGCCTCTCGGAACAGGTCGCTCAGGGAAGGTTTCTGGATGGAGAAGTCGTGTACCGGACCGGTCGCCAGTGCGGCTCGGAGGACTTCTTGATCGTCGGCCCCGGGTGCCAAGCCCAGGACGGTGACGCCGTCGCTGTGGCCGAGGGTGCTCACCCCGGCGATGCCCGACGCCCATCCGGGTGCGGCGTGGGGTGCATGGACGCGCAGTTGCGCATCTCCCGATCCGCGTAGCTCGTCGACGGTACCGACGGCCTTCATCGAGCCGGCGGCGATGATGCCGACGCGATCGCACAGACGCTGCACCAGGTCGAGCTGGTGACTCGAGAACACCACCGGCACTCCGGCAGCGGCCTTTTCGCGCAGCACCTCGCTCATCACGTCGACGGCGATGGGGTCGAGACCGGAGAACGGCTCGTCCAACACCAGAACCGCGGGATCGTGCACCAGCGCGGCCGCCAACTGCACCCGCTGCTGGTTGCCCAGGCTCAGCGCGTCGACGGTGTCGTTGACGCGCTGATCGATGCCGAGGCGTTCGGTCCAGCGGATCACCGCGGCCTTCGCGTCCTTGGACGACAGGCCGTGCAATTCGGCCATGTACGCCAACTGCGGGCCGACCTTCATCTTGGGATACAGGCCGCGCTCCTCGGGCATGTACCCGATGGTGCGTCGAACATCGAGGTCGACGGGCTTGCCGCCCAACAGAACCTGGCCGGAATCCGCCGACAGGACGCCGAGCGCGATGCGCATCGTGGTGGTCTTGCCTGCGCCGTTGCTGCCGACGAAGCCGAACAGCTCGCCGGGCCGGACGTCGAAGCTGAGATTGTCCAGGGCGATTTTGTCGCCGTACTTCTTGGAAACGGAGTCGATCGTGAGGGTGCTCATGGTGCCCTTTCGGTCGTTACTTCGGGTCGAGATCTTCGGGTTCGGGGTCGGGGGTGATCCAGGCGAGAATGACTGCGGGAGTCGAGATTCCGATCATCAATGCTGCGAGAGTCCAACCGCCGCCGGCGTAGGCGAGGCGAGGGAGGTCGGGAAAGGTCGAGGACAGAAAGATCAGAGCGAAAGCCGCCACCAACACCAGACCTTGCGTGACAGTGAGGCCGATGGAGCGAGCTTCGTTGCGCTGCTGTACTTCCCATTCGTCGAGTGCGCCCGTGGGAGCATCGCTGTGGCGGCCGGAGACCGTCTGCAGAGCCGTCCAGATCGGAACGAAGATTATTGCGGCCGGAATCCACGCGATGGCGGCCCACGAGAAGAACAGCGTCGAGATACTGATGACGAGGAACGCCAGGTCGGCAGCAACTACTGCGATGGCGAGAATGCGGCGTCGACGCTGCGTGCGCCATTTCGGCAACCAGTGTCTCGTGTTGGCGTCGTTCTCGAGGAATCGCCGCGTGCGATACGCCTGGTAGCGGGTGAGAATGTCGGTGCGTTCGCTCATTGTCAGCCGTCCTCGGGGTCGGGGTCGGGAGTGGTCCATGCGAGAAGCATTGCGGGAGTAGCACCTCCAGTGCTCAAAGCGGTCAGCATCAGTGCGCCGCCGGAGATCCCGAGATTCGTTGCCCCGAAAATCGATCCGAGGAACAGGTACGCCGCGGCAGCGGTGCCCAACACCTGAGTAACCGTCAGGCCGATGGATCGGGCCTGGTTGCGGAGCTGGACTTCGAGCTCGTCGAGCGCTTCCACCGGTGCTTCGGCGCGCCTATTGGACACGATGCCGAGGACAATTGTCGCGAACGCGAACACGATGTAGCAGATTCCCCAGAATCCGATCGCCCACTCGAACAGCGGGTCCGACAGTGCGAAGCCCGCGGAAGCTGTGATCAGCACCAGAAGGATGGCGACGAAGGCTCGGCGTCGTTTCTGGACTCGCAATCCCGGCAGCCAGTTCGCATAGGTCTTTTCGTTCTCCAGAAACACTTTCGTCCGGGCTTCCTGATATCTACTGAAGATGCTGGGACTGTGCGTGTTCATCGATCCTTCTCTCTTCGGAAGAGTTCGGCCGAGAGTGGTCCGAGTTCGGTGCGCGAGAACACTGCTTCGATCGGCAGATCGAAGACGTCGCAGATGCGCATCGCGAGGTCGAGGCTCGGGTAGTGGTCGCCTCGTTCGAGGGCACCCACCGTCTGGGGATTCACTTCGACGAGTTCGGCCAGTTGCGCGCGGCTCATCTTCCGTTCTGCCCGCAGAACACCCACCCTGTTGAAGATCGGGAGCGCGGTACCGCGCTTGACGGGGCTCATGACAATGAAGTGTTGTATAAACCCAACGATCTGTCAACGGTTAATAACAGATTGCTTCCGTTGACTACGTTGCCTGTTGGTCCCGGGTGTCGGCAACGATGGCGCGCATCGTCGTCAGAAACTCGTCGATCGTTGCCCGCTGATCGGGGGTGAAGCGCGCGAGTTCGTCGACGGCCCGACCGATGACGGGGCCGAAGAACGTCGTGCCGAGTTCCGACGCATGCGCGGTCACACGCAGCAGTACTCGCCGGCGATCGGATGGGTCGGGTTCGCGTAGCACCAAGTCTCGCTTGGTCATTCGATCGATCAGGGCGGTGACAGACGCCGATTCCAGACCCAGTTGCGCGCCGAGCCAGCCGGGTGTGGCACGCGTTCCGGCTCGGTCCGCATCCAGCAGGCAGATCAGCGCGCGGATGTCGGTCGGGTGAAGTGAGTGCTTCTGGGCGAAGTCTGCGCCGAGGAGATCGAGCTCGACGGTGAGTGCTCGCAGCTGATGCACGGCGGCGACAGGTTCGGTCATGTGCTGATCCCTCGGAAGATGCTGGACGAGCGGTCTCTCCATTGTCTACTATCTCGATGATCGAGAGAATAGAGGGTTGCAATGTCGCTGGACGAATTCTTCTCCGCCTACGACCGGGTGCTGCAGAAGTGGCCGGCCGATACCCAAGCCATCGACGTGAACACGGTGCACGGCACCACACGAATCAACGTCTGCGGACCCGTCGACGGCCCGGCGCTGGTGCTGCTCCCCGGGGCGGGTGCCACGTCCACCGTGTGGTTCTACAACGTCGAGGCACTCTCGCAGCGATATCGGCTGTACGGGGTCGACCTCATGGGCGACGTCGGACGCAGCGTTCCAGGTGACCGGCCCATCGACTCCGTGGAGGAGCTGCTGAACTGGGTAACGGCGGTGCTGGATGAGTTGAAGCTGCCCACCGCGGCGCTCTGCGGACATTCCTACGGCGCGATGATCGCCCTGGCGTACGCCCTGCGCAACCCGAGCCGAGTCGACGAACTCACGCTGCTCGACCCCAATGCTTGCTTCGGTTCCATGAGTCCGCGATACCTGCTGCACGCCCTTCCGATACTGCTGTCTCCCAACGAAAATCGGCAGCGCCGCTTCGTAGCGTGGGAGACCGATGGCCTGGCTTTGGATCCCGACTGGTTCGACATCCTCGCTCTCGGAGCCGCTTATTTCCCGACGGCAAAGACCATTGTTCCGAAGCGGCCGAAGCCCGCTGCGTTCGAGGACTTCGGTGTGCGCACCACCGTGGTCCTCGCAGGGAAAGGGAAGGTGCACAGTGCCGCTCGCATCGAATCGGCTGTGCATGCCGTTCTGCCGACGGCGAGGACCGTAGTGCTCGAGAACGCCACCCACCACGGGCTGCCGATGCACCCTGCCGCCGAGGTCAACGAAATTCTGCTCAGTTGATGAAAATCGGGTGCAGCTGACCGCGCTCACCGCGGTCAGTTGCACCCGATTTCACTGCGACCTAGAGTTCCGACAGCTGCCCGTCGGCCATCGTCCAGTGTCTCGTGCTGCGGACCGTGTCGAGCATTCTGCGGTCGTGGGTGACCAGCAGCAGTGTTCCCTCGAAGTTCTCCATCGCACGTTCGAGTTGTTCGATGGCAGGTAGATCGAGGTGGTTGGTCGGCTCGTCGAGCACCAGCAGATTGACGCCGCGGGCCTGCAGCAGCGCGAGTGCCGCGCGGGTTCGCTCACCGGGCGAGAGAAACGACGCCGGCCGCAGTGCATCGTCGCCGCGGAGGCCGAACTTGGCCAGCAGTGTGCGCACCTCGGCATCGGGCCAGTCGGGAACCGCTGCGCTCAAGGTGTCGGACACTGTTCCCTCGCCGACGAAATATGCTCGCGCTTGGTCGATTTCACCGACCGCCACACCCGAACCCAACGATGCCGAGCCCTCGTCCGGGTCCAACCGAACCAGTAGTACCGACAACAACGTCGTCTTGCCGGAGCCGTTCGGTCCGGTGATCAGAATTCGATCGCCCCACTCGATCTGCGTCGTCACCGGGCCGAAGGTGAACCCGGATCGCCGGACAATGGCACCGCCCAGAACTGCGACGACAGTGCCACTGCGTGGAGCCGCCGCAATCTCCATCCGCAGCTCCCACTCCTTGCGAGGCTCCTCGACCACCTCGAGTCGCTCGATGCGTCGCTGGGTCTGACGAGCTTTCGCGGCTTGTTTCTCGGTCGACTCGGCGCGGGTCTTGCGGGCGATCTTGTCGTTGTCGGTGGCCTTCCGGCGCGCATTACGCACCCCCGACTCCATCCAGTTTCGCTGCATCTGCGCGCGAGACTCCAACGCGGACTTGGTGTCTGCGAACTCGTCGTACTTCTCCCTGGCGTGCTGGCGCGCAATTTCGCGCTCCGCCAGATAGGACTGATAGCTGCCGTCGTACACATCGATGCGCCGCTGCGCCCGATCGAGCTCGACGACTCCCGTCACCGTCCGCGCCAGGAATTCGCGATCGTGACTGACGACGACGATCGCCGCCCGCGTCGCGACGACGAACTGCTCCAGTTGCTCGAGTCCCGCCAGATCGAGGTCGTTGGTGGGCTCGTCGAGCAGCAGGATGTCGTAGCGAGCGAGCAGAATCGCGGCGAGCCCCGCTCGGGCAGCCTGCCCACCGGACAGCGCCGTCATCAGCGCAGACCCGTCGACATCCAGACCGAGATCGGCAAGCACCTTCGCCGTGCGCTCCGCCAGATCCGCGCCGCCGAGTGCCAGCCACTTCTCCAGCGCCGGGGTGTAGAGGTCGTCATCACTCGACCCCAACGCCTCGGCGGCGGCGTTCATGGAGAGTTCGGCCTCGGTCACCCCGGTGCGCCGACCGAGGAAGTCCAACACCGTCTCCCCGGCGATCCGCTCGGGCTCCTGCGCCAGATATCCGACGGTCGCGTCGGGCGGGCTGGTGTAGATCTCACCCTCGTGATCGGCCGTCCCCACCCCCGCGAGCAGGGTCAACAACGTCGACTTGCCTGCACCGTTCGCTCCGACGAGCCCGATCACATCACCCTCGGTAACCGTCAGATCGAGTCCGGAGAACAGGGTTCGATCGCCGTGGAAAGCGGCGAGATCATCGATACGAAGCGTTGCGGTCACACCGAAACTCTAAGCTGCGACTTCTGGTCGTTCCGCAGGCTCCACTCCTGCCCGGGAACAACACCACCCCACCCGCCGTTGCCATTCGTATGACGTATTCAGCCGAGACCAGTACTGTCCCGACCATCGTGCTCAACGACGGCACGTCCATTCCCCAGTTGGGGTTCGGTGTGTGGCAGGTGCCCGACGACGGTGCGCAGGCCGCAGTGACCGAGGCGCTCGAGGTCGGCTACCGCAGCATCGACACCGCCAAGGTGTACGAGAACGAGACCGGCACCGGCCGCGCAATCGCAGAGTCCGGCATCGCCCGTGACGAGCTGTTCATCACCACCAAGCTGTGGAACGACGATCAGGGCTACGACCCCACTCTGAAGGCATTCGACGCGAGCATGGATCGCCTCGGACTCGAGTACCTCGACCTGTACCTCATTCACTGGCAGCAGCTCGACCGCGACAAGTACATCGACACGTTCAAGGCATTTCAGAAGCTCAAGGCAGACGGCCGCATCGGCTCCATCGGCGTCTCCAACTTCACCATCCCCACCCTGGAGAAGCTCATCGACGCGGTAGGCGAGACACCGTCGGTCAACCAGATCGAGCTGCATCCGCGGCTGATCCAGGAGGAGCTGCGCGCGTTCCACACCTCGAAGGGCATTGCCACCGAGGCCTGGAGTCCGCTCGGCTCGGGCACCATCCTCGACGAGCCGGTGTTCGCGAAGATCGGCGACGCGCACGGCGTCACTCCGGCCCAGGTCATCCTGCGCTGGCACATTCAGCTCGGCAACGTGGTGATCCCCAAGTCGGTGACCCCGAAGCGCATCGCCAGCAACTTCGACGTGTTCGGCTTCGAGCTCAGCAACGACGAGATCCAGCAGATCAACGCGCTGGACTCCGCCGACGGCCGCACCGGCCCGGACCCGGACAAGTTCAGCAGCTGACACCGGGGGCCTAGTCTGTACCCATGTCCGATTCGCTCGCAGGCAAGACCGTTGCCCTCACTGCCGAGCGACGTGCAGACGAACTGGCCACCATGCTCGAACGCCGCGGCGCGAACATCGTTCACGCCGCGGCGATTCACGTTCTGCCCCTGATCGACGACTCCGATCTGAGGTCCGCCACCGAGGGCATCGTCGAACGCCCACCGCGGATCGTCGTGATCAGTACCGGCATCGGTTTTCGGGGCTGGCTCGACGCGGCCGCCGACTGGGGTATGCGCGAAGAACTCGTGACAGCGCTGGGGTACACGCGAATCCTTGCGCGAGGTCCCAAGGCGCGCGGGGCAATTCGTGGCACGGGGCTGCGCGAGGAGTGGTCGCCGGCCACCGAGGCCTCGCAGGAAGTCTCCGATCATCTCGAGGCCGAGGGTGTTGCCGGGGTGGACATCGCAGTTCAGCTGCACGGGGTGATCACCGAGTGGGAGCCGACCATTCACCTCAGTGATGCGCTGACCGAACTCGGCGCGCATGTCCGACCGATCCCGGTGTACCGCTGGATTCGCCCCGCGGATCAGGCTCCACTCGTCGACCTGTTGGAACAGGTCATCGACCATCGGGTGGACGCGGTGACGTTCACCAGCGCCCCCGCGGTAGCGTCCCTGCTCTCGACCGCCAAGGACAACGGCATGCTCGACGCCTTCCTCGACGCGCTTCGGGGCCCCGTCGCCGCGATCTGCGTCGGGCCGGTGACGTCGGCTCCGTTGGATGCGTTGGGCGTTCCGACCTCGATGCCGAGCCGTGCACGGTTGGGGGCGCTGGCGAAATTCGTGACCGAGCAGCTCTCCTAGCCCAGAGTTTCCAGCAACTCCGTGACCGCGGCTCGCCCGGCTCGGTTCGCCCCGATCGTGCTGGCGGACGGCCCGTAGCCGAGCAGGTGGACGCGATGGTTCGCGGCGACCCGGGTCGTGAGCCTGCCGTCCATGACGATTCCGCCGCCGTGTCCGCGCAGGCGCAGCGGAGCGAGGTGGTCGAGGGCGCTCCGAAAACCGGTGGCCCACAGAATCACATCGGCGTGCTGACTCGACCCGTCCTCCCACACCACGGAATCTTCCGTGATGGACGAGAACATCGGCTTGCGTTCCAGAGCCCCGCGCTCGCGGGCGGCAGCCAACGACGGCGTAAGCAACAGCCCGGTCACCGAGACGACCGAGCCGGGTGGCAGGCCTGCCCGCACACGTTCCTCGACCATGGCGACGGCTTTGCGGCCGGCATCGTGGTCGAATTCGCTGTCCCGGAACACCGGTGGTCGACGCGTCACCCATGTCGTGGACGTGACCTGTGAGATCTCGTCGAGCAGTTGGACGGCCGAGATGCCGCCGCCCACCACCACGACGTGCTTGCCTGCGAACTCGTCGGCCGTTCGATAGTCCTTGGTGTGCAGTTGCCTGCCTGCGAACGTCTCGGCTCCGTCGTAGTGCGGAACGAACGGCTTCTCCCACGTCCCGGTTGCGTTGATCAGCCCCTCGGCCATGACGACTGTCTCGCCGGCTTCGACTCGGAATCGGGGTTCCCGATCGCACACGACGGTCACCGTGACGGGGCGTCGAACATGCAGCTCGAAGCGTTCCTCGTACTCGCGGTAGTACCGGGGGACGGCGTCGGCGGCGGCGATTGTCTCGGCCGGCTCGTCTCCGAGCGTGTCCGCGAAGGCCATACCGGGCAGGTCGTGGACGCCGTTGACGGTGCTCAGCGTCAGCGAGGGCCAGCGGAACTGCCATGCGCCGCCCGGCCCGGGGGAGCGATCCAGCATCACGAAGCCCTCGCCTGCGGTGAGTCCGGTGCGGTGCAGGTGATAACCGGCCGAGAGTCCGGCTTGGCCGGCGCCGATGACGGCGACCCGAGTGTCGATCATGGAGACCAGTAGATCAGGCCCCGCACTGTCATTTTGTGTACTGGTGGGTAACCTCTGCTCTCGTGATCGGACTCTCTCGTGACGGCGACGTCGTCACCCTCGAACTGCAGCGGCCGGATCGACGGAACGCGTTGAACTCCGAGTTGTGCCTGGCGGTGCATCGCGGAGTCGAACAAGCCGAGCGTGACGGCGCGCGGGTCGTGGTCGTCACCGGCCAGGGCACCAGCTTCTGTGCGGGTGCCGACCTGACGGGGGACGCGTTTCCCGAGCATTTCGGGCAAATCCTCGAAGAGATGCTGACGGCAATTCAGCGGACCTCGATTCCGGTCGTGGCCGCGGTGAACGGACCGGCCGTCGGTGCCGGCACACAGTTGGCTGTCGCGTGCGATCTGCGAGTCGTTGCGCCGGGGAGCTTCTTCGAAATACCGTCGACCCGGCTCGGCATCGCGGTGAGCAACTGGACCATCCGGCGGTTGGCCTCGCTCGCGGGCGGCGGTGTTGCGCGCACCATCCTGCTCGGCGGTGAGCGGGTGCACACCGAGCAGGCGTTCACCTGCGGGCTGGCGAACAAGCTCGGCGACCTGGACGTCGCGACACAGTGGGCGCAGTCGATCACCGAACTCGCTCCCTTGGCGTTGCGTCACCTCAAGCTCGTCTTCAACGACGATGGAGCACAGGATATTCCGACGCCGGAGCAGGTCGCTGCGTTCGAGGCCGCGTGGAGCAGCGAGGACATGAAAGAAGCGCGCCGCGCACGATCCGAGAAGCGCAAGCCGAAGTTCGTGGGCAGGTGATCGTCGGCGCGCCCGATGCGGGCGATACGGCGTGGCTGCTGACCAGTACCGCGCTGGTGCTGCTGATGACTCCCGGCCTGGCCTTCTTCTACGGCGGCATGGTGCGCTCGAAGAGTGTGCTGAACATGATGATGATGAGTTTGTCGGCGATCGCAGTGGTGTGGCTGCTGTGGTTGGCGTTCGGATTCTCGATGGTGTTCGGCGACAACGTGATCGGCGGGTGGATCGGAAACCCGTTGCAGTACGCCGGTTTCGAGGGTCTGCTGGGCGGGGTGTACACCTCGGCCGCAGGGACGGTGTCGATTCCGTTGGTGGGAACCGTTCCAGCGCTGGTGTTCGCGGCGTTCCAGGCAGGTTTCGCGATGGTGACGGTGGCGCTGATCTCCGGCGCCGTCGCAGACCGAATGCGATTCGTACCCTGGGTGCTGTTCGCGGCGCTGTGGTCCACACTCGTCTACTTTCCGGTGGCGCACTGGGTGTTCTCGCTCGACGGGCTCACCAGTGAGTTCGGTGGGTGGATCACCAACAAGCTCGGTGCCATCGACTTCGCCGGCGGAACTGCGGTGGAGATCAACGCAGGCGTCGCCGGCCTCGTTCTCGCGCTCGTGGTCGGCAAGCGGCGGGGTTGGCCGCGAGATCCCATGCGCCCGCGCAACCTTCCGGCCGTCATGCTCGGAGCCGGGCTGCTGTGGTTCGGTTGGTTCGGGTTCAACGCGGGGTCGTCGTTGGCCGCGGACGGCGTCGCCGCGGTGGCTCTGGTGAACACGATGGGTGCAGGAGCGATGTCCATGGCGGCGTGGCTCGTGGTCGAGAAGCTGCGGGACGGCCATGCGACGTCGTTCGGTGCGGCCTCGGGCGTCGTGGCCGGGTTGGTGGCCATCACGCCCTCGTGCACGGCGGTCACCCCCATCGGCGCCGCGGCGATCGGCATCGCGTCGGGTGCGCTGTGTGCCCTGGCCATCGGCCTCAAATACCGCTTCGGCTACGACGATTCGCTCGACGTCGTCGGTGTGCATCTCGTCGGCGGCATCGTCGGCACGCTGATGATCGGACTCGTGGCCAGTGCGCAGATGCCGGCAGGCGTGGACGGTCTGTTGTACGGCGGCGGGCTGCACCAGCTGTGGGTACAGGCGGTCGCGGTGGCTGCGGTGTTCGCCTACTGCGCCGTCGTCACCACCGGCATCGCGTTCGCGATCAAGGCTGTCATGGGAGTGCGCGCCGACGCGCAACACGAAGCCGACGGTCTCGACGAGCACGAGCACGCCGAGTCCGCCTACGACTTCGGGGTGAGCCACGGAGGCAGCAACAAGCCGGGTCTTTTCGGTAAGTAGAGACAACCCGCGCGTGTCGTTTACGAACGGTTTGGACTTCGAAACCCGTTCTGTCCCTTATGAGTCGATGTGTGCAATCGTTGTTCGGTTCGACCCCGATCGTTCATCTTCGGTTCTCCTGACCCGCGTGTTCCACCCATAGTTTTTCGCTGCTCGCATCGAGTGATGGACACGACGAAAGACTGAGGAACATGAAGCTGACTCGATTCGCGGCAACGTCCGCATTGGTCATTGCAGCGATGACGACCGCCATGGGCACCGCCTATGCGGATCCGGCACCGGCTCCCGCCGCTGCCGTCGGGTGGAACGTCACCCAGGCCGGCAACCAGGTCCTCGTCGACACGACGGCCGGCACCCTGAGCAACGAGGACAACCACCTCGTCGTCCGCGACGCCAACGGTGTGCTGGTCGACTCGGTGCCGTTGGCCATTGCCGCAGACGGCTTCTCGCACCCCGTCGCCGCCGTCATCGACGGAAACCGCGCCACCCTGACCGCCGACGCCTCGCCCGCCGCGGCAACGCCGGTCTCCGCCTCTCTCCCGGGTCTGCAGCAGGTCGACCTGCCCGCCGCGGTCTCCGGCGTCAAGGACAACATCAGCCTGTCCGCTTCGGTCGGTGGATTCCTCGGAGCCGCAACCGGTCTGGTCACCGGTTGCTTCCTCGGAGCCATCGCCGCCGGCACCGTCTCCGCGCCTGCCCTGCTGCTCTTCGGTGCAGCACCGGTAGCCGGATGCGTCGGCGGCGCACTGCTTCTCGGCTCGGGTGCTTCGCTCGCCGGAACCGCCATCGGTGGTCTCGGTGCCATCGCCGGCAACGCAGGGCAGTTCATCCAGCTCCTCAACGCTCCTCCCGCCGTCAAGAAGTAACTCTCGTACAGCAGTGCTGTGGCCCGCATCGGATCCTCCGTTGCGGGCCACAGTCGTCGGCAGGTTCTTGTCGCTAGCGAGCCAGGGCGAGATCTCGCACGTGTGCACGGCGAGCCGCCGTCACGAGTTCGACGACGGCATCGGCCACTTCGTGGGCCCGTTCGAGGATCACCATGTGCCCGGCCTCCGCGACGCACACCAGGCGAGCGTCGGGCAGATGTTCGGCAATGGTTTCCGAGTGACGTATCGGTGTCATCAGGTCGTCCGAGCCGCACAACACCAGGGTGGGGATCGAGGCGAGCGCAGCCAGGCCGGCCACCTCGTCCAGACCTCGGAATGCCCCGAGGAAGCCGGCCAACGTCACGATGGGCGTCTCGCCCAGCATTGCCGTCGCCAGCGTCACCACCCTCGGACCGACTCTTCGGGATCCGCAGCCCGCGGTCCTGACGATGGGTGCCCACACGCCGCGACTGAGTCTCTTGGCACCCGACATCAGTCGAGGGGCGCGTCGAACAGCGGCCTGGAACACCGACACCGCGGGATGCGCGAGGGCACTGCCGAGTCCGTCGTCGGTGATTCCACCCGCCGACGTCGCGATCAAACCGACTCCGACCAGGCGCGTGCCGATGGCCTCCGGGTTCTGACGGGCGTAGGAGAGCGCCGTCATTCCCCCCATCGAATGGCCGACGACGACGAACGGTCCCGACGGGACCATCGCACGGATGACGTCCGCCAGGTCCTCACCGAGCTGATCGATGGTGCAGCTCTCCGGCGCGGCCGCACTCGACTCCCCGTGCCCGCGGTGGTCGTACATCACGATCCGCACGTCGTCTCCCCAGGCGTGTTCCACCTGTGCACGCAGGTCGGTCCACGACTGCATCCGCAGGCAGTGTCCGTGCACGAACACCGCGGTCAGCGGTGCATTCGGATGCCCGAACTCACGAACCGCCAGAGCGGTGCCGTCGCCGGCAGCGACGGTGCTGCGGCGACCGACCTGATGGCTCTGCTCGCTGGTGATCTCGTTGGTATTCATGGGCGGCGCTCCGCGGGTGTGAGTGTCACGTGCTGCGACGACGATGTTGTCCGGTACTTCGCTTCGTCGACACGCCGTGTTACCTGAATCACAATTTTTGTTCGGTGTGGTACCTACTCGGACCAAGCCGGGTGGGAATCGGCACCGAAGTACTGGTGAGCGTTCAGGAGAGGACGCGCGTTGCCAGTGAGGAGATCGGCCATGAGTTTCGGCATGGACAGGCTCGAGGACGTTGTGCCCCGCGCCGTTGCGGGAGATCGACTCGCTCTCGAACAGGTGCTGGTGTTGATCCAGCCACCGGTTCGCCGATACTGCGCCGCCCGCATCGGAAATCTCGACGTCGCCGCGGACGATGTGGTGCAAGAGGTCTGTCTCGCACTGGTCACCGCCATCCCCAAGTACCGCGACATGGGCAAGCCCTTCATGGCGTTCGTGTACGGGATCGCCGCGCACAAGCTGGCCGACGCGGGCCGTAAATCGGTACTGCGGCAGTCGTTCTCGATCGACGAGATGCCGGAGGAGCAGTCCACCGATGCCGGGCCGGAGCAGCTCGCGCTCGGCGACGAACTGCGTAGCCACACCCAGGCATTGATGGACACCCTGCCGACGAAGTACCGCAAGATCATCCTGATGCGAGTCGTGTGGGGAATGACGGCACCGCAGACCGGCGAAGCACTCGGAATGACGGCCGGAGCCGTGCGAGTGGCCCAGCATCGCGCGATGAACATGCTGCGCGCCGAGCTGTCGAATTTCTCGCTGCTGGCGGCGCGCGCAGTCGCCTGACAACACCTCGCGGGCAGGGCTACGGGGACGAATGTCCGAATCGCCGGACTGAGTAACCGGAGCTACATGTTCTCAAGACACTTCGGCAACGTGGCGGTTCTACGTTGTTGACCCATGACCGCCGTACAGCCTGCGCCGACAGACACCGCGCTCAAAGAGACGCTCGAGGACTACACGCTGCGCTTCGCGCCGCGTAGCTACCGCAAGTGGGGAACCGGAGTCGTCGCGACATCCGCCCTCGGCGGCATCGCGTATCTCGCGGACTTCGCCATCGGTGCCAACATCGGAATCTCCTACGGAACCGGCAACGCGCTCTGGGGCATCCTGGTGTTCGCCGTCGTGATCTTCCTGACGGGACTTCCGCTCGCCTACTATGCCGCCCGCTACAACATCGACCTCGATTTGATCACGCGGGGAAGCGGTTTCGGATACTACGGATCGGTTGTCACCAACGTCATCTTCGCGACGTTCACGTTCATCTTCTTCGCGCTCGAAGGCTCGATCATGGCGCAGGGACTCGAACTCGGCCTGGGCATTCCGTTGCCCATCGGCTACGCGGTGTCCACGATCATGGTCATCCCGCTGGTCATCTACGGTATGAAAGCCCTTGCCAAGCTGCAGGTCTGGACCACTCCGCTGTGGCTGGTGCTGATGGTGCTGCCGTTCGTCTACCTCGTGTTCAGCAATCCCGATTCGGTCGGCGAGTTCTTCGCCTACGGCGGTCAGGACGGTGCCGACGGCAAGGGGGTCAACATCGGATCGGTGATGCTCGCGGCCGGCGTGTGTCTGTCGCTCATCGCGCAGATCGCCGAGCAGATCGACTACCTGCGTTTCATGCCGCCCAAGACTCCCGAGAATTCCCGACGCTGGTGGACCGCAG
Source organism: Rhodococcus sp. 05-2254-6 (assembly GCF_002258565.1). Taxonomy (NCBI): domain Bacteria; kingdom Bacillati; phylum Actinomycetota; class Actinomycetes; order Mycobacteriales; family Nocardiaceae; genus Rhodococcus; species Rhodococcus sp. 05-2254-6. The sequence continues at coordinate 12,762 of NZ_NOZF01000105.1, read as the reverse complement.
TGCTTCTCGCCGGTCCGGGCTGGGTCATCTTCGGTGCGCTCAAGCAGGTCGTCGGACTGTTCCTCGCCGTGTACCTGATCGCCAACGTGGTCGACGGATCCACCATCGCCAACGAGCCGGTGCACCAGTTCTTGGAGATCTACGAGAACTTCATGCCGGGCTGGCTCGCCATGACCCTCGCGGTGATCCTGGTCGTCATCAGTCAGATCAAGATCAACGTCACCAACGCGTATTCCGGGTCGCTGGCGTGGACCAACTCCTACACCCGCATCACCAAGACCTACCCGGGGCGCATGGTCTTCGTGCTCTTCAATCTCGCGATCGCGCTGATCCTGATGGAAGCCAACATGTTCAGCTTCCTCAACGACATCCTCGGCTTCTACGCCAACTGCGGTATCGCGTGGATCGCCGTGGTGGCGTCGGACATCGTCTTCAACAAGTACATCCTGAAGCTCTCACCCAAGGTCCCCGAGTTTCGACGCGGCATGCTCTACAACATCAATCCGGTCGGCTTCGGATCTATGGCGGTGTCGGCCATCCTGTCGATTCTGGTGTTCTTCGGAGCATTCGGACCGGCGATCAAACCGTACTCGCCGATCGTGGCTCTCGTTCTGGCACTGATACTTCCGCCCATCCTGGCGGTGGCAACCAAGGGCAAGTACTACCTGCGGCGTACCGATGACGGCATCGATCTGCCGATGTTCGACGAGCACGGCAACCCGTCCGACGCACTCGTGATGTGCCACGTCAGCGGTATGGAATTCGAGCGACCCGACATGATCGCGTCCAACGTGCCCGGGCCCAACGGGGAGAAGCAGTACATCAGTTCACTGTCGCTGAGCACCGACAAGACGGGGGAGCACATCCTGCCCCCGCAGTAGCGACTTCGTCGCAGGTGAGTGGAAACTCGTAGTGGAGCCCGAGTTTCCACTCACCTGGCGAGTCAGCGTCCTCGGAACTCGGGATCGCGACGCTCGAGCATCGCGTCGACAGCCTCGGAATGATCCTCGGTGTGGTGCGCGATGGCCTGAAAGGCGGCGGAGAGTTCGAGCAAGGATTCCAGACTCTGCTGCTGGCCCTCGCGCAACAACTTCTTCGTCATACGCAGTACCTGCGGTGGGTTGGCCGCCACGCGCCGAGCCAGCGCGTGGGCAGCGTCGAGCAGATCCTCGGGCTCGACGACCCGAGAGACCAGGCCCCATTCCAATGCCGTAGCGGCGTCGATGGCCTCGCCGGTGAACGCCATTTCGCTCGCCCGTGCCATGCCGATGGCCCGGGGGAGCAGCCAGGCCCCACCGTCTCCGGGAATGATGCCCACCTTGGCGAAACTCTCGGCGAATGTCGCAGTGGTCGAGGCGATTCGAAGATCGCACATCAACGCCAGATCGCAACCGGCTCCGATGGCTGGGCCGTTGACCGCGGCGATCGTGGGAATCTCGCAGTGATACAACGCCTTCGGGATTCGTTGAATGCCGTGGCGGTAGCCCTGCCGCAACTCGGCCGGGCTACCACCGAACATTCCCTGCTTGTCCCGCATGTGCTTGACGTTCCCGCCCGAGGAGAATGCCGAACCGGCACCGGTCAGGACGGCAACCCTGATCGATGGATCCCCGTTCGCGTCGGCGATCGCGGCCTCGAGGGCGTCGATGGTCTCCATCTCGGAGATGGGATTACGGGCCTGGGGGTTGTTCAACGTCCAGACGACCACGTCGCCTTGTCGTTCGGTAAGAACAGGTTCTCTCACGGTCGGGCCTTTCGTTGCTCGGCCGCAGTGGCGCGGTTGAGTGCCGCCTGGGGCACACAACCACACCACTGCCGCAGGCACTCAGATGGTGCGGGTCAATCGATCGGCCAGCAGACGCGAGAACTTCGCCGGGTCCTTGAGCTCGGTGCCTTCGGCCAACAGGGCCGTCGCATAGAGCAATTCGGCGGTCTCGGCGAGGTGCGGATCGTCACTGCGATCCTCGCGAGCTTTCTTCAGTCCCGTCACCAGGTCGTGGGTCGGGTTGAGTTCGAGGATCCTCTTGGAGGTCGGCACGAACTGTCCCGACGCCTTGTACATCTTCTCGAGCTGCGGGGAGAAGCTGAACTCGTCGCCGACGACGCAGGCCGGGGACGTGGTGAGCCTGGTGGACAGGCGCACCTCCTTGACGTCCTCGCCGAGGGTCTCGGTCAGCCACGTGAGCAGGTCGGCGAACTCCTTGTCCTGCTCCTCGCGCTTGGCCTCGGACTCCTTCTTCTCCTCTTCGGTGTCGAGGTCCACCTCGCCCTTGGCGATGGACTGGAACGACTTTCCGTCGAAGTCGGTGACGTTGCCGACCCACACCTCGTCGACCGAATCGGTGAGCAGCAGCACCTCGAGCCCGCGAGCCTTGAAGGCCTCCATGTGCGGCGAGCTCTCGATCTGCTGACGGGATTCACCCGTCATGTAGTAGATCTGCTGTTGGCCGTCCTTCATCCGGTCCACGTACTCGGCGAGGGTGGTCACACCCTCCTCGGAGTTGGTGGACGCGAACGAGGAGATGCCCAAGAGGGTTTCGCGGTTGTCGGCGTCGGAGATCAGGCCCTCCTTGAGGACCGTGCCGAACTGCGACCACAGCGTCTTGTACTTGTCGGGCTGCTCGCTCTGCAGTTCCTTGACCGTGGAGAGCACCTTCTTGGTCAGGCGTCGACGGATCGCACGGATCTGCCGGTCCTGCTGCAGGATCTCGCGAGAGACGTTGAGCGAGAGGTCCGCTGCGTCGACTACGCCCTTGACGAAGCGCAGGTACTCGGGCAGCAGTTCCTGCGAGTCGTCCATGATGAACACGCGCTTGACGTACAGGTGCACGCCGGCCTGGCTCTCGCGCATGAACAGGTCGAACGGTGCCTGCGACGGAATGAACAGCAGCGCTTGGTATTCGAACGTGCCCTCGGCCTTGAACGGGATGACCTCGAGCGGCTCGTCCCAGGCGTGGCTGACGTGCTTGTAGAACTCCTTGTACTCCTCCTCGGACACCTCGTCCTTGGAGCGGGTCCACAGAGCCTTCTGAGAGTTGATCGTCTCCGTCTCGATCGTGACGGTGTCCTCGCCGCCCTCTTCTTCACTCTTGACGCGCTTCTCGACGTCGATGCGAATGGGCCAGGCGATGAAGTCGGAGTACTTCTTGACCAGTTCCTTGATCTTGCGCTCGGACGCGTAATCGTGGAGGTGGTCCTCCTCGTCGGCGGGCTTGAGGGCCAGCGTCACCGAGGAGCCCTGCGGGGCGTCGTCGACGTCGGTGATCTCGTAGGTGCCCTCGCCGGTGGACTCCCACTGGGTGGCCGTGCTCTCGCCCGCCTTGCGGGTGAGCAGCGTGACCTTCTCGGCCACCATGAACGTGGAGTAGAAGCCGATGCCGAACTGGCCGATCAGTTCTTCGGAGGCGGCCGCGTCCTTGGCTTCCTTGAGCTTCTTGCGAACCTCGGCGGTGCCGGACTTGGCCAGCGTGCCAATGAGGTCGATGACCTCGGCGCGCGACATGCCGATGCCGTTGTCGCGGATGGTCAGCGTGCGGGCCGCAGCGTCGATGTCGATCTCGATGTGCAGATCCGAGACGTCGACGTCCAGGTCCTTGTTGCGGTACGACTCCAGGCGCAGCTTGTCCAGCGCGTCCGAGGAGTTCGAGATCAGTTCACGGAGAAAGCTGTCCTTGTTGGAGTAGATGGAGTGCACCATCAGATCCAGGAGCTGACGCGTCTCCGCCTGGAATTCGAGCTGTTCGGTACTCAATGTCTCCCCTTCTAGCAGCAAAACCGACGCGAATATTCTACGGCAAGACTACGGGTGAGCTGCGAAGACGTCGGCGCCGCCTACTGTGGTGGCCGTGACGAAGACGAAGTTCGTTCTGGGAGCAACGGCGGCACTGAGCGGGGCCTGGTTGGCGCGTGCGCTGTGGGGTCTGCCGTCGGCCATCGGTGCCCGACGCGTGCACATCACTCCGTATGCCGCCGGGTCTCCGCGATACCGCGATCGCCGGTTCCACAACTCCGACCCGAGCTCGAGCTACGTACCGGGGCGCGGCGAGAAGGGACAGCAGAACATGTTCGTCTCGCTCGTCACCGAACGCGGCAAGGGCAGGCCGCAACGCCCGATTCCGTTGGCGCCGCCCATCGCGCCGGTGGACGCGGGCGAGCTGGCCGTCACCTGGTACGGCCACTCGAGTGTGCTCGTCGAGGTCGACGGCTATCGCGTCCTCGCCGATCCGGTGTGGAGCAACCGGGTGTCCCCGTCCTCGGTGGTGGGCCCGGCACGGCTGCATCCGACGCCGGTCGAGTTGGTCGACCTACCGACGGTCGACGCCATCGTGATCTCCCACGATCATTACGACCACCTCGACAAGGCGACGGTGCAGAAGCTGGCGAGTACACAGTCGGCTCCGTTCGTCGTGCCGCTCGGCATCGGCGCTCACCTGCGTAAGTGGCGGGTGCCCGACGAGCGCATCATCGAGCTGGACTGGGACGAGCAGACCAACATCGGCGGCCTCACTGTCACGTGCACCGAGGCTCGGCATTTCTCCGGCCGCGGTCTGACCCGGGACTCCACGCAGTGGGCGTCCTGGGCCTTCGCCGGTCCGATTCGACGCGTCTTCTTCGGCGGCGACACCGGCTACACACCGAAGTTCGCCGAGATCGGCAGCAACTACGGCCCCTTCGACCTGACGCTGCTGCCCGTCGGGGCCTACGACGCCCGGTGGCCGGACATCCACATGAATCCCGAGGAAGCGGTCACGGCGCACATCGACCTGACGGCGTCGGGCATCTTCGTTCCGATTCACTGGGCCACGTTCAACCTCGCCTTCCATCCGTGGTCCGAGCCGATCGTGCGGCTGCATGCCGCTGCGCAGGACGTCGGTGTGCAGGTGGCGGTACCGATGCCGGGCCAGCGCATCGACGGCACCCGAACCCTGCACGACGATCGCTGGTGGTCTCGGCTCGGCTGAGCGGGTTTAAGCTGCACGCATGTCTATCGAGGCCGATGCTCAGCGGGACACCGGGCTGACCGAGGCGGACGTCGCCAGGCTCAGGGCCGAGGGAAAATCCAACGACGTTCCGGCCCGTGCTTCTCGGTCGGTTCGCGACATCGTCCGCGGCAACGTGTTCACCCGAATCAACGCCATCCTCGGTGTGCTGTTGATCATCGTGCTCTCGACGGGCTCGGTGATCGACGGCATGTTCGGGCTGTTGATCGTCGCGAACAGCGGCATCGGCATCGTGCAGGAGATTCGCGCGAAGCGCACGCTGGATCGGCTGGCCATCGTCGGACAGAACAAGCCCCAGGTTCGACGCGAGGGTGTCTCGAAGCAGATTCCCCCCGACGAGGTCGTGCTCGGCGACATCGTCGAACTCGGTCCCGGTGATCAGATCGTCGTCGACGGTGAGGTGATCGAGAGCGCAAGCCTCGAGGTCGACGAGTCGTTGCTCACCGGCGAGGCCGACACGGTGCACAAACTCGAAGCGACGCAGGTGCTGTCGGGAAGCTTCGTGGTCGCAGGCAGTGGGGCGTACCGTGCGACGAAGGTGGGCCGAGATGCGTACGCGGCCAAGCTCGCCGAGGAGGCGAGCAAGTTCACGCTGGTCAAGTCCGAGCTGCGCAGCGGTATCGACAAGATCCTGAAGTTCATCACGTACCTGATGATTCCGGCGGGCGCGCTGATCATCTACAACCAATTGTTCTCCAGCGGTCAGGCTTTGAAGCCGGCCCTCAACGGTATGGTCGCCGCGCTCGTTCCGATGGTGCCCGAAGGCCTGGTGTTGATGACGTCCATCGCATTCGCGGTGGGTGTGATCCGACTCGGTCAACGGCAGTGCCTGGTCCAGGAGCTGCCTGCGATCGAAGGCCTCGCCCGCGTCGACGTGGTGTGTGCGGACAAGACCGGAACCCTCACCGAGAACGGTATGCGGCTGTCCGAGTTGATGCTGATGGACGAGCACGATTCCGATTCCGTCACAGCGGCTCTCGCATCTCTGGCGCACGACGATCCGCGGCCGAATGCGAGCGTGCAGGCCGTCGGCGAAGCGTATCCGGACGCGCCCGGGTGGACGCAGAGCGCCGTGGCCCCGTTCTCCTCGGCCAAGAAGTGGAGCGGACTGTCCTACGGCGACCACGGGAACTGGCTGCTCGGTGCACCGGACGTGTTGCTCGACGCCTCCTCCGACATTGCTCGTCGCGCCGAGGAAACAGGCTCGCGTGGACTCCGGGTGTTGTTGCTCGCCAGCTCGGACCGCTCGGTCGACGACGACGAGGCACCCGGTGTGGTGACACCGCGTGCGCTGGTGATTCTCGAGCAGAAGGTGCGCGAGGATGCCCGAGACACGTTGGAGTACTTCGCAAGCCAGCACGTCGAGGTCAAGGTCATCTCCGGCGACAATGCCGTCTCGGTCGGTGCGGTCGCGGGTTCGCTCGGGCTGCCCGGCGGCGACGCCCCGATCGATGCGCGTGATCTGCCCGAGGACTCCGAGAAGCTGGCCGACGCCGTGGCGTCCTCCACCACGTTCGGCCGGGTCCGGCCCGATCAGAAACGGGCGATGGTGGGCGCGTTGCAATCTCGCGGCCACACGGTCGCGATGACCGGCGACGGCGTCAACGACGTGCTCGCACTCAAGGACGCCGATATCGGCGTCTCGATGGGTTCGGGAAGTGCGGCCACCCGAGCCGTCGCGCAGATCGTGTTGTTGGACAACAAGTTCGCCACGTTGCCCTACGTCGTGGGGGAGGGGCGACGCGTCATCGGCAACATCGAACGTGTCTCCAATCTGTTCCTCACCAAGACCGTGTACTCGGTGTTGCTGGCGTTCCTGATCGGGCTCTCGGGTGTGCTCTCCCAGATCTTCCACTTCGAGCCGATTCCGTATCCGTTCCTGCCCCGGCACGTGACGATCGCGGCATGGTTCACCATCGGAATCCCGGCGTTCGTTCTCTCGCTCGCGCCCAACAACGAGCGGGCGCGCAGCGGATTCGTCTCGCGGGTGATGCGGCTGGCCGTCCCGTCCGGTCTGATCGTCGGCTCGTGCACGTTCGTCTCCTACCTGCTGGTCTACGCGGGCCCCAACGCCAGCGAGACCCAGGTGACGCAGGCCAGTACCACCGCGCTGATCACGTTGATCATGATCGCGCTGTGGGTGTTGGCCGTCGTCGCGCGGCCCTACAACTGGTGGAAGATCCTGCTGCTCGGTGGGTCGGTCGGTGGCTATCTGCTGCTGTTCGCAATCCCGTTCTGCCGCACCTTCTTCAAGCTCGATCCGTCGAACGTCGGAGCCACCACCAGTGCGTTGATCATCGGCGGCATCGGTATCGCGCTCGTCGAGGTGGCTCATCGATTCGGATCGGTACTACGCAATCGGCAGAACGAAACGTAGGCTTCCGGGTGTTCCGTTGCACCCGACCGGCAGGAGAGTTTCATGGGCTTCGCAGACAATTTGAAGGGCATGGTCGACAAGGGCAAGGACCTTGCGGCCGAGAACTCGGACAAGATCGACGACGTCGTGGAGAAGGCTGGGGACTTCATCGACAACAAGACCGGCGGGAAGTACTCCGACAAGGTCGACAAGGTTCAGGACGCAGTCAAGAAGGCGATTCCGGACAAGTAGGACCTTTCGGTCTTCTGCATCGGTGATCGTGGCCGTCGGTCGTACCCCGGGGTGCGGCTGACGGCACAATCGTCGGGGTGGACGGACCGATTCTTCTCCTCGTAGTCATCTTCGCGATCGCAGTCGCCGGTTTCGCCAGGCGCATCGATCTGCAAGTGCCGCTCGTCCTGGTCACCGTCGGCTCCATCGCCTCGTTCGTTCCCGGGGTGCCGCACGTCAGCCTGTCGCCTCAGCTGATCCTCGGCGTGGTGCTTCCGCCGCTGCTGTACTCCGCCGCGCTGGATTTCTCGTTCGTCACGTTCAGGCGAAACCTCGGACAGATCCTTCGGCTCGGACTGGTCATGGTGATCGTGACGACGGTGGCCGTCGGCTGGTTCGCCAATCTGCTGATTCCGGAGCTGACCTTGGGTGCGGCTCTGGTCCTCGGTGCCGTCGTCGCCCCGCCCGACGCGGTGTCCGCCGTCGCCGTCGGCCGCAAACTCGGCCTGCCCGCGCGAATGATGGCGATCCTCACCGGCGAGTCCTTGGTGAACGACGCGGCCGCGTTGACTCTGTTCACCCTGGCCGTCGCGTCGGTGACGGGCAGTCGAATCGAACTGGGCTCACCGGTGCTGTTCTTCCTGTACGAGATCGTCGGCGGTGTTCTGGTCGGATTCGTCCTCTCGCGCATCGTTCGTTTCGTGCGAAACCGGATCGCCGACTCGGCGCTCGAGACTGTGCTCGGACTCGTCCTACCGTTCGCGGCCTATCTGGCGGCCGAGGAAATTCATGCCTCCGGTGTGCTCGCTGTCGTCACGGCAGGCTTCGTTCTGGGCCGCGTCACTGCCGACGTCTCGGTCTCCACGAGGGTCCAGGAACGGCAGGTGTGGCCCACGCTGGATCTTCTGCTCGAAGCATTCGTGTTCGCCTACATGGGTTTACAGCTGAAGTTCGTCATCGAAGAGGTCCAGCGTGAGGGGTTGCCGGTCCACCACGTGTTCGCCTATGCGCTGCTGGTGCTCCTGGCGGTCATAGCGGTGCGTCCAGCATGGATCTTCGCAAATTCCGGTCGAAACATACTGCTTCGCAAGCTGTTTCGGCGATCTGCGCCCAGCGAAGCCGGATTGACGTGGCAGCAGAACCTCGTGCTCTCGTGGGCGGGCATGCGTGGGGTGGTCACGCTCGCTGCGGCGGCCGGTGTGCCGCTGACCACCGTGCTCGGCGACGAATTCCCCGGCCGCGCAGTGATTCAGGCCGTGGCCTTCGTCGTCGCGGTCGGGACGTTGCTGCTGCAGGGGCTGACGCTTCCGCTGCTGATCCGCCGACTCGACGTCGCAGATCCACTCGAGCAACAGCGCAACGACAATCAGCGGCTGCTCTCGCAGGCCATCGCCCGTACCGCGGCGGAGGACTATCTCCAGCGCGCTGCGAAGGACGGAATTGCAGGAGTGGACAGCGAACGTGTCGCGGAGGTGATCGAGCGCGTCCGACGCTCGGTGCGCGCTCGATTGGATGCCGACGAGACCGAGGATCGCGAGAAGCGGATCGCGGCGGCAGGAGCGTTGTTCGATTCGCTGCGGCACAACGTCCTGGTCGCGCAGCGAGCGGCACTCATCGCGGCCCGCGACTCGGGGGAGTTGGAGGACGAAGCTCTGCGGGCAGTGTTGAATGGCTTGGACGTGGAAGAAATTGCGGCGGAAGCCCGCATCGCACGACGCACGACGTAGACGAACGCAATGTAGGAGCGCAGAGACAGTGAGGTCGACCGGACCGGTGGTCGCCGCAGCACTGGTGTTCGCCCTTGCCGCGTGCAGCACTCCCGCCGCCGAATCGGTCGACCCGGACCCCGTGCAGTCCGCAGTTTCCGCTCCGGCACCCGAGGGCTCCGAACGCGGTGAGATCGTGTCGTCGATGCTGTTGGGTCAGGTCGACATCGGGGTCGCCTACCTCGGCGCGACCGCCACGAAAATCGTCTACCGCACCACCGACGGGGTCACCGGAGGCGGCACGGAGACCTCGGGAACGGTGTTCGTGCCCAAGGGGTCTGCGCCGCCGGGAGGCTGGCCGATCGTCTCGGTCGGGCACGGAACCACCGGTGTCACCGACGAGTGTGCGCCCTCGCTGTACCCGAATCTGTTGGGCACCATCGGCCTGGTGACGCCGTTCCTCGAACGCGGCACGGTGGTCGTGGTGACGGACTACCAGGGCCTCGGGACTCCGGGAGATCCGGCCTACCTCGACCGGGACGCCGCAGCGTACGACGTGATCGACGCGGTGCGTGCCGCCCGCAACGTGGTTCCCGACGTCGGCACCAGGTGGGGCGCGGTGGGCACCTCCCAAGGCGGACAAGCGGTCTGGGCGGCAGCCGAGCGCAACGGCGACTACGGCGACGGTCTGCAACTGGTCGGAGCCGCGGCGCTCTCGCCCACGGCCGATCTGACGCGATTCTTCGCGCCCGAGACCGAGCAGAGCGTGCCGCGTCAGCTGCTGGTGCCCTATCTCTACGAGGGTCTGCGCACCGCGGATCCGAGTGCCGAACGCTCCGACTACATCCGCGGCACGTTCGCCGACAACGTGACTGCCCTGACCGCCTGCAGTGACCTGCTCGGCTTCTCCAAGGCCGACGCCGGAGCCGTCCTCGATCCGGCCGATGCCCTCCCGGACTCCGAGGAGGCATCGGATCGGATGAGGCGGTGGCTCGAATCGGAGGCGCTACCGACCACTCGCACCGGGGTACCGCTGTTCGTCCTGGTCGGCGAACGCGACGACCTCATCGATCCCCGGTGGACCCGCGACGCGGTAGCGCGGGCCTGCGCACTCGGCGACGATGTCGAGCTTCGCTCCGAACCGGAGCAGGGCCATGCCGAACTGGCCGCCAACGGCATCGGAGTCGACTGGCTCGTCGAACGCTTCCTGAACGTGCCCACCTCGACCACGTGCGCGCGATGACCGCGGCACTGGCGGCACTGGCGGTGATCGTGGCCGTGATCGTCTCGGTGATCGCCGTGATCAGCCTGCGCGGTCGACGTGACCTCACCACACCTGCCGAGCGGGCCGTCCACGCCACCCTGCACACCGCCTCGCTGGCGGCCAAGCCGTTGCGCGACGGTCTCGACGCTCGTTCGGCCGCCGCCGCCGCGCCGCATCTGCGGGTGCTGACGGGTGCGGATGCTCTGGGCATCTGCGATCCCGACGGTTCGCTGCTGGCCTGGGACGGGCCGTGGGACGAGCTGACACCGGCATTCGTCGAGGCGGCGAAGCGGGCGGTGGACGGGCAGCGGCGCGTCCTGGTGCGTCTGCCGCTCGGGTCGATCCACGAGGTGAGAGCGCTGGTGGTGCAGCCGTTGGTCGTCGACGAATCTCCGGTGGTCGGGGTGTTGGGGGCCGCTGTCGTCGCCGAGCCAGGACCGGGCATGCTCGGGGCCATCGCCGAGGTGGCTCGCTATGCGTGCGGGCAGATCGAACTCGCCGAACTCGATGCGTCGAGAGCGCGGTTGGACCGCGCCGAGGTGCGGGCCCTGCGCGCACAGATCAGTCCGCACTTCATCTACAACGCATTGGGCACGATCGCGTCGTTCGTGCGCACCGACCCGGATCGGGCGCGGGAGCTGGTGCTCGAGTTCGCCGACTTCACCCGATACTCGTTTCGCAACGCAGGAGAGTTCACGGTGCTCGCGGACGAGCTACGCAACATCGATCGGTACCTGATGCTCGAACGCGCCCGCTTCGGCGACTCCCTGCAGGTCACGTTGCAGGTCGCGCCCGAGGTGTTGGGCGTCGCCCTGCCGTTTCTCGCGCTGCAGCCGCTCGTCGAGAACGCCGTTCGGCACGGCCTGTCCGGCAAGGCCGACGGCGGCCGCGTGACGATCATCGCCGCCGACGAGGGCACCGACGCAGTGATCAGTATCGAGGACGACGGTGTGGGGATGGACCCCGAGGTGTTGCGCTCGGGAAGCCTGCACACCGAGGACGCGGCCCATGTCGGATTGGCGAACGTGGACGATCGGCTGCGGGCAGCCTTCGGAAACGACTACGGTCTCGTAGTGGACACCGCACCGGGCGCAGGCACCAAAGTCAGCATGCGGGTGCCCAAATTCAGGCCGGGAGTGCGGGCATGACGCAGGCTGCCAAAGACAACCCCGGCCGCGGATTGGTTGTCCTCGCCGTCGACGACGAGCGCCCGGCGCTGGACGAACTCGCCTTCCTGCTGCGCCAGCAGGAGACCGTCGCCGAGGTGTTCACAGCGCAGGACGCCACCACTGCCCTGCGACAGATCCAGAACACCGCCGCCCCGGGGCAACCAGTGGTGGACGCGGTCTTCCTCGACATCAACATGCCGGGGCTCGACGGTCTCGAACTGGCCGGCATCCTGTCGGCATTCGCGCGGCCACCCGCGGTCGTGTTCGTCACCGCCCACGACGACCGGGCACTGGCTGCCTTCGATCTCGGTGCCGTCGACTATCTGCTCAAGCCGTTGCGGGAGGATCGGCTCACCGAGGCGCTGCGCCGGGTGCTGCTCGCGCGGCGTCGACCAGCCGAGTCCGCGGACACCTCGGCCGACGAGGTCATTCCCGTCGAACTCGGCGGAACCACCACCCTGGTGCACCGGTCGTCGGTCGCGTGGGTCGAAGCCGACGGCGACTACGCGAGACTGCACACCTCCAACGGCTCACACCTGGTGCGCATACCCATCTCGGCTCTCGAAAGTCGTTGGGCCGATGCCGGATTCCTGCGCGTGCACCGCTCCTACCTGGTCTCGCTGCGGTTGGTCACGGGGATCCGCAGCGTCGGTTCGGGTCTGGTGGTGTGCCTGCGGGCCAGCGGGAACCTCGCTGCCTGCGAACTGCCGGTGAGCCGACGGCACGCCAGAGAACTCAAGGACAGACTGGTCCGCGGTCCGTTGCAATCGTGGTCGTCTCGGTGACGAGGGATCGGCAGTGAGCCAGCCGCACCGACAACGGGTGGTGCTCTCGCAACGTCGCGGCGCACGGATGGTGCGCACCCGCGTCGAAGTGCAGGAGCAGACCGAGGTCGGCGACGCTCTGGTTCGTAGCCTGGTTCGCGCGCAGCTGTTGCTGTCGGTGCGCCTGGCGGTGATGACGCTGTCGATTCTGTTCGCAATTCCGTTGCTGGGCATGCTCCTCGCCCGCTTCACCGACGTCGCGCCGTTCGGTA
>NZ_NOZF01000016.1:0-60403 GCF_002258565.1 Rhodococcus sp. 05-2254-6 | reverse complement strand
CCCCCACACCGAATTCCGAGTTGCTCGTGGGCGTCACCTCGGGAACCACCGGTCCGCCCAAGCTGTTCGTGCGCAATCAAGCGTCGCGGGCGGGCTGGCTGGTATGTCCTCGGGTGCGAACACGTCGACTGCACCCCAACCGTGCACTCTCGCGTGCTGACGCGGGTGCGCGACAATCAGCGAGGGCTCGCAGACCGCCACGACATCGGCGAATTCCTGAGCCAACAAATGCCGATGCAGCAGAACGACACTCACGCCGGCATGCATCGCCGCGACGACGACCACCAACGACCCGATGTCCGACGTCGGCAGTACCGCGATGCGACGCATCCCTGCCACTGCGGTCGCCGTGCGTGTCACCCGGTCCCAGAATTCGCGGTAGGTGACCTCCCCGGTCGCATCGACCACGGCTGCCTCGGGGCGGTCGGAATGCCGCGCTATCCGGGCGGCGAGGAGTTCACTCGTGGTCATCGTCATCGACACCATCGTCATCTACACCGCGCGCGACGAGGGCGTCTCCCATGGCGTCGGCGGTGCGCAGGGCCCGCACCAGGACCGGCGTCGCCAGCGCCGTCATCGACCACTGCAGTCCGCGTGCCTTACGGGCCTGCGACACCTCTTGGACGATGGAGGCGAGCAGCGGGATGCAGCGGATGGCCAGAGCCAGGAGCAGTCCGATGCGATCCGGGTCGACGCCGAAGCGGCGGACGGGGCCGAGCGCTCGGGTGACGGTATCGAGCATGTCGGTCACGCGGGTGGTGAGGGTGACGAGAGCTGCCAGAGCAACGGAGATCACCAGTACCCCACACACCACGACGGCGCGCTGCCAGGTGGTGATGATCACCTGGAAGACACCGATGATCAGCAGCATCCACAGCACCGGACGCAGTTGCGCCAGTGCGACTTTCGCTGGAATGCGAGCCACCGCGAACAACGCCGCGACCAGCAGCGCCACCGCTGCGACCTCGAGCGGAGTGCGCGCGAAGATCACCGTTCCCAGGATCGCGAAGATCAACGCCAGCAGCTTCGATCCCGGGCTCATCCGGTGCAGCAGCGAGGTGCCGGGGCGGTAGAGACCGATCATCCGATCAGCTCCCGATAGGCCGGGACCGCGGCGGCGGGGGTTCCGTCGAACGCGATGCGGCCGTCGTCGATGACGATGACGCGCTCGAAGCTGTCCAGCAGGGCCAGTTGGTGGGTCACGACGATGACCTGCTGATCCATCGAATCCAGAGCCTGTGCGACGACGCGTCCGTTGCGCAGATCCAGCAGCGTGGTCGGTTCGTCCGCAACGACCACCTCCGGTCGTCGGATGAGGACGGCACCGATCGCCAGCAGTTGCTTCTGTCCACCGGAGAGCAGGTGCGCCGGATGGTCGCGGTGCTGATCGAGACGGAAGCGGACGAGAATCTCCTCCACCCGCTCGGCCACCTGCTGTTTGGTCAGCCCGGACCTGCGCAGCGAGAACGCGAGATCCTCGGCGACAGTGGGCATCACGATCTGCGAATCGGGATCGGTGAACACGAACCCGACCTTCTTGCGTACCTGCGCACCCTTCTTGGCGGCGTCGATACCGTCGACCGTGACGCGGCCCGTATCGGGTTTGATCAGACCGTTGATCATCCGCGCGAGCGTCGACTTGCCGGAACCGTTGGAGCCGATGATGCCGATACGGCGCTCGTCGAACTCGAGGTCGATGCCGTGCAGCACCTTCCGTTCTCCGAACGAGTGCGAAATGTTCTCGAACTTGATTGTGCTCATATGACCCTGCTCATGTCGCTCGTTCCACCAGCATCGCTATTCCTTGCCCGCCGCCGATGGCGCAGGCCGCCAGTCCCAGCGCCGGACCCCCGGGTTGCAACATTCGAGAGGCCAACCGTACCAGCAGAATTGCGCCCGATGCTCCCCACGGATGGCCCATCGCGATGGCTCCACCTTGTGGGCAGATGCGGTCCTCGTCGAGACCCAATTCATCCGAGACCGCGAGCACGACCGACGCAAAAGCCTCGGTGATTTCGATGGTTTCGATGTCGGAGAGGCCCACCCCGGTGCGGGCGAGCAGCTTCTCGATCGCCGGCACCGGACCCAGCCCGGGAAGAGCCGGGTCGGACCCGGCGACGGCACTGCCGAGGATGCGCAACGCCGGCATCCCGGCTGCCCGCTCGGCGGTGGTGATGGCCAGAACCGCTGCGCCGTCGGATATTCCGCACGAATTGCCCGCGGTCACCGTGCCGGCTGGGGTGAACGTGCCGGCTGGGGTGAATGTGGGGCGCAGTCTGCCGAGTCGCTGGGCGGTCATGTTGGGGCGGATGCGCTCGTCGGTTGCGACCTCGTTCACGGTGACGATCTCGGCCGAGAAGTCGCAGGCCGCCGCGCGCGCGAACGACCGTGCAGCGTAAGCATCTTGGCGTTCGCGCCCGATACCGCGGATTCGCGCGAGGTCGTCCGCTGCCACACCCATGTCGGGGTCCTCGAAGCCGGGCGGAGCGAACGGCGCTCGGGTGTAGCGGACAGGCTCTTCGCCGTCGACCGGTGGCCAGAACCGCCACGGACTGGTGCTGGCAGATTCGACGCCACCGGCCAGAATCAACGTCTCGTCGCCGCTGCGGATGCGCGACGCGGCCTGCGCCACGGCGTCGAGCCCGGACCCGCACTGCCGATCGACGGTGACTCCGGGAACGCCGACACCGAGGCCCGCGAGCAGCGCCGAGACTCGTGCAACATCACCGCCGGGACCGAGGCAGTTGCCGAGAATCACGTCGTCGATCGGGGTATCGAGCGGACTGATCTCTGCTGCAACAGCTTTCAGCACCGGCGCGGCGAGGTTCGGGGCGGTGACATCGGCGAAGCCGTGCCCGGCGATACCGATCGCAGAACGTTTGGCCGCAACGATGACTGGGCTGTACGAAGCAGACACATTCACAGCAGGGCCCTTCGGGCGATCTTGCCGCTCGCGGTGCGGGGCAACTGCTGCACCACCGTCCAGCGTCGCGGCAGCGCCTCCTTCGCCATGATTGCGCGAGCGTCGGCGCGCACCAGGTCGAGGTCGCGGGTTCCGTCGAGTTCGATGACGGCTGAGACCGTTTCGCCGAGAACCGCGTGCGGTGTACCGATCGCTGCCGCAGCTCGGACGCCGTCGAGCCCGGTCAGGATGCTTTCCACGTCCTCGGCGATGACGGTGGTTCCGCCCACGTTGATCGCTGCATCTCCGCGGCCGTGGACGAGGAGTTCGGAGCCGTTCAGTTCGGCCAGATCACCGACGCCGAACCAATCGCGCGCACCCAGCGCGGCGTACGGCGATCGAACGAACAGGTACCCGTCCTCGGTGCGTGCTTCGACATCCCGGAGCAGCCTCAGAGACGATTGTTCGCCCACCACCCTCGCCGCCACCAGCGACAACTCCGCCGAGCCGTAGTATTCGACCAGCCTGACGCTTTGCGCCGAGATCGTCTGCGCAGCAACATCATCGAGCCCGGCTCCGGCAGCGACGGCAATCCGCGCATGAGGCATCCGGCGGAGGACGTCACGGAGTACCGCAGGCACCGCGTGGACAGCCGTGGCCTGCGCGGGATCGTCGGTGACGCATGCCCCCAGCCACAGTGCGTGCACCGCGGCGAACAGGTGCATCGTGGCGTGCAGCGGTCCGGTGACGAGCACGGTGTCGGTCGGGCGGATACCGGATATGTCGGTGAACTCGGGGAAGCTGTCTACCCACGACGCGGCCGTGCGAGCGAGCGGTTTCGGCCGGCCGGTGGAGCCCGAGGCTGCCACCAGCAGGAACGCGTCGGGATCGATGTGCGCAGGGCGCTCGGGTCGGGCGGCCGGATCCTCCACTCGGACCGCACTGCCCTGCCTGGCTGCCGCGAAAACACAGATCAACGCGTCCGGCAGCTCCAGTGCTGATGCGTCGTGAAATCGAGCGTCGTGCACCGGGAGGTGAGGCCACTGCTCGACGGCTGCGTCGAGTTCGGCGTAGGTGAGTGTGCGACCCGCCCAGGAGATGGCGGTGTCGTTGTCGCGGCCTCGACCTCCCAGCGTGAGAGTCACGCCTTGATCAGGCCCGGGTACGCGCGGTGGACGCTCTTGGCGACGACGGTGGCGACGACGACCTTCGCGATGTCGCCGGGCAGGAACGGTCCGTTGGAGGTGATCGCGGCCCAGACTCCGACGTCGGTGCGCAGGATCAGACCGGCGATGCCGAATACATAGACGACGAGGATGCCACCGACCGCGTTGATCGCCAGGCCGAGCGCGATCGAGTACTTGGGGAGAATGCGGGCGGTGAGCCAGCCGATCAGCAACGCTGCCGGTATCCAGCCGATGAGGTAGCCGACGGTAGGCCCGGCCATGGCGGCGAGACCGGTGCGCCCGCCCGCCAGCAGCGGCAGGCCGATCATCGTCAGGGCGAGGAACACCAGGACCGCGGCCGTGCCCTTGCGGGGTCCGAGGATCGCGCCCGACAGGATGATGCCGAGAGTCTGCAGGGTGATGGGGACGCCCGAGAACCCGACCGTGATCGATCCCGGCAGGCCGAGCGCGGCGATGAGTGCTGCGAACACTGCGATCTGCGCCATGTCGCGGGCGGAGACGTTCATTCGGCTGACCTTACGGCTCGGCTGGCGGGTACTGCTGTCGACATCTGACACGGTGGCTCCTCGTGGAGTGGGGCGGTGACCTGCCCCAGAAACTTGAACGGCGTTCAAGGTAGCAGGCCAGCGGCCTGCGCCACACCGGCACGGGTGTGGTTCAGAAGGGCGGAGGGTCGTATCGGGCGCGGTCGTATCGGACGCGTGCATGGACGACGCGACAGTGTTCCAGGTAGGCCCGCCGCTTCTCCGCCAACTCATTTCGGTCGATATCCGTTGTCGCAGAACGACAGTCGTTCAGAGTCGGCGGTGTACACCCGCTGTACTCGAGCTCCCAGCGGGTGGGTTCGAGCAGGCTCGCTCCCGGCCTCGACGAGACCCTTCGCCGTCGGCGGGATGCGCGGGGAGTCGCGATCGACAACTCCGGCAACGTGACTCTGCGCAGACCGAGCGAGTTCGACCACAGAATCGCGCCGCCTGCGAGCATCACCGCCGACCACGCCCCCGAGGTCTTGGCCTGATGATGAAACACGCACACCGGCTGAAGATTGGTCACGATCGTCCAGCCGCCCCGACCGGGATCGTCGTGATCGAACGGAACCAGATGATCGATCTGACACCGGGCCGCCGGCACGTCGCAGTTCGGGAAAGTGCACGTGCGATAGGCAGCCCGAACGAACGCCGCGACACGGGCACCTGGCAGATACGTCACCGCAGACCGCGACGGAGCGGACTCGCCGCCATGACCGTCGGGAAAGATTCCGCGAGCACGCTCGGGCCGTTCGGCAATCCATGCAAGCCACCGTGCGACGAGCCCATCGCGGACAGACTCCTCCCCCAGTAGCGGGGCTGCAGGTGGGAGGCAGTGGGCACCCTCGAGGCGCACAGACGGAAGCTGGGCGGCACCTCGTACCCGACCCAGGCCGACCACCCGACGCAACAACGACGGCACCGCCGTAGAGAACGGTCCGAACGAACTCGACTGCATACCCGACCCACCGCCGCTGTGGGAGCCGGTTTGGCCGGGGTCGGAGTGCCCGGAACTTGGGCCGGAGTCACGGGGCGACTGCCCGCGGCCGGAGTGCGAAGGACCGCCACCGGCTGAACCACCGTCGTCTGGACCGCCGCCGTCAGGACCGCCGCCGTCAGGACCGCCGCCATCCGGACCGCCACCGTCAGCACCGCCGTCGTCAGCACCGCCGTCGTCAGGGCCGCCTTCGGGGCCACCGTCCAACCCACCACTGTCAGGGCCGTCAACGTCCCGGCCGTCACCGTTCGATCCGCCGTCGCCCGTGTTTCCCTGTTCGGGCTTCAGCATCTCGACCAGCTCGGTCAGCAGCGCCTGCCACTTCGCATCCGTGGCGACGATGCGCGCCACTTCGGGGTCGATGGGCGTCCCGTCGGGGAGGGTCGCAGGCTCCGAGGACAGTCCCAGCAATGTCTCCACAGCCACCACGATCTGGAGGAGATGCCCGCGCCGAGGAGGAATGTCGTCGACAGCGCCTGCCACCGGGCAGTCGTCGCCGCGATCGCACTGACACGCCAGTGAATGCTCGCCGTGCAGCAACGCCATCAGACCCGCGGCCCGCAGCGTCCCCGTCGATCGTGGGTCGCGCTTACAGACCGTCCCGACGATCTCGGTGATGAGCGCATCCGCCTCTGCCGCTTCGAGATCGGTGATCTTCGCAATGAGCGACGCGATCCCGCCCGGACCGGTGCGATCGATCCGCACGCCGACCTCCTCGGACTTCGCCGCCTCGCGGGCAGCTGCGGCACCGACCGGATCGGCCTTCATCCACAACCGCCAAATCCGATTGCGCAGCGCCTGCGGACGCATCCGGCCACCCGCCGCACACACCTCGTATTCGATCTTCGCGATCGTCTCGTCACTGGCACGATGCAGCACCGAGGTGATCGTCACCACCGTCGACCAGTCGAAGCTGCCGGTGACGAAACGCAAGGCAGTCAACGGCATCCGATGCAAACGCTCCGCGACGTCGTGCACCACGGACGCATCGCGGCGCGTTCCCGTCATCGTCACGGCCAGATCGCACAGGGCACCGCGGACCGTCTCACCCGGATCTCCGCCGGCAGCTTCGGCTGCCTCGAGGCGCATCTCGAGCACGTCGCAGTACGCGAGCACAGTCGCTGCCCGAGCGAGATTCTCGTTGACACGGTTGAGCGCGATGACGTCGAGGAACCCCGCAATGCAGTCGTCGACCGGCGGCGTCTCCGCCGCTCCCCACCCCCCGGTATCGAACATGCATTCGATGCTACGAGAGGGGTACGACAAGAAAATCCGAGAACAATTCGAGTCGAATCGGTATAACTGCAACGGTGGCAAGCTACACCATCCGCGACATCCGCCCGGGCGACGAGGAACAACTGGGCGAGCGCACGTGGCAATCTGGAAGGCGACGTACGCGGGAATGATGAACAGCGCCAAGCTCGATGCGATACGCCCTCGCGATCGCATCGAACGATGGGAGCAGATCATCGCCCGCCGCGACGAGCAGTCGAGCCGCGGTGTGCGCACCCGATGCGCCGTCGACACCAGTGATTCACGCATCGTCGGTTTCGCCACCGGCGGCCCACCACGCGACGACAATCCGCCGGCACCGACCGAACTGTGGTCACTGAACGTTGTGCCCGAGCACCACGGCACCGGCGTCGCAACAGAACTCATGACGACCGTGATCGACCGGGAGGCATCCACCTATCTGTGGGTGGCAGCGGCCAACCATCGTGCGGTGGCGTTCTACCGCAAGCATCGGTTCGAGCTGGACGGCACCGAGAAGTTCGACCCGCTCTGGGAGTGCCTCGAAGCCCGCATGGTCAGGGCTTGACCGGCGGTTCTCGTCTGGACTCGTCGGGATCGAGCTTCTCGGGGTTCAGTACCACCTCTGCCACCATCGGAGTCGTCTCGACGGTCGCATCGCCGTACCGAACGGCCACCGTGTTCGGCAGGAAAGCTTCCAGCGCACGCGGAGTGATCCACCACAGCAGCGCCGAGAACAGAATCAGAATGTTGACCCACTGCAGAACCGTCGCCGCATTCTCGGACGGAATCACGCGATCGAACACCTGGATGTTCATCACCAATCCGTGGATGGCGATCAACACCCACAGTCGCCGGTAGCGGTAGAACACCCATACCGCCGCGGCACCCCAGCACAGAGCCCACAGAAATCCGCCTCCACCGAAGTACATGTAGAGGAGGCCCCGCATCGTGCCCGACAACGCCATGATTGCCCAGATCGGGACTCGGCCGATGAGCAACAACACCGGCAACGCGACCAGGATCGGTTCCTCCCGCAGACCCACGACGAGAGCGGAAACCACTGCGAGCCAATCGGACTCGACCGAGGCCGGGATCGAGAAGCTGAATCGGACGATGTCCATCCGCGACAACACGAGCAGCGAAGCAGACGCGGCACCGATCGCGGCACACCACGTGAGCGCAGCCTCGAACGCGGTCCCACTGCGGGCCGGCCACACCGCAGGCAGCTTCCGACGCCGAACGAACCAGACGATGGCGATCGCGACGGCACCTACCACCACCTGCGCCGCGCCGACAGCGAGATCGGCCCACTGATCCCCTATCGACAGAATCGGGGCCGGCGCGTCGGGCTCACGGAAACGCCACAGCGCACCCATCAGGCCGACCAAGTAGACGACGACCCAACCGGCCACCAAACCCAGGACGATCACGGCGGTACCGGCAGCGGTCAGACCACGCCGAGACGGGCGTTCAGCAAGCCCCGCGTCGACACCGGTCGTCACCAGGCCACCACCATTCCGCTCGATACAGCACCGCCGAACAGCTTGTCTATCACGCCCGGGCCGAGAATTCAGTACCGTCCTGGCGATACGAGCCGGGGGGTGCCCCTCACGACCGAGGGCCAGGCTCGGGTGTGTCGCTCGAATCCTCACCGCCGACGATGTCGTCTCGCAGTTCCGCAAGCAATCCCTTCTTCGGGGTGCCGCGGCGCGATTCCCAAATGTCGACCATCGCGAGTACCACCAGAACACAGCCGATCGGCCCGCCCTGGAACCAGAAGAACCGAAGGTCCCAGAAGAACAGCGCCAGCACAGCTCCGACGACAATCATGACGATGCTGCGCACATCTCTCGCGTTCATCGCTTCCCTTCCATCGCTTCGGACCACAATCAGGTCAGACCAGGTTCAGTTCGATTGCCGCATCCGCGGCCAGTAGCGCGCCCACGACGAGCAACACCGTCGCCGACACGTCCCCACTCCAGCGATCCACGCGCCGGAGCAGAGTTGGCGTGAGTAACGAAACCCGTTCCTGCGCAAACACTCTGGCGATGAGCAGGATGAGAGCGGGTGAGAGCGTCACGAGCACGTACGCCACGAGCAAGAGCACCGAGAACCCCCACCCCAGGCCGGACTCGACCACCGTGTCGATCGCTGCAAAGTAGGGCAGCATCGTCGCCACCTCCACCGCTGCCACAGCGACGGCGAGAACGACTACCGCGCTGACATTTCTCGGAGGTCGCGTCCACCACGCGCTGCCCGAGTCTCGCCGCCGGCGGTCACAGACCAGACCCATGACCAGAACCGCAAGACCCACCGCCAATCGAGTCCACGCATCACCAGGAATCGCCACACTCAGGCCATCGGCGGCCGCCCACAAGGAGATACCGACCCCGAAGTAGACCAGCCCCAGCACACCCAGATGCAGCAGAACCACACGCACCCGGAACGACGGCCGCAGCATCATCCACAGCGGAACCGCCAAAGTCCCGACGCCGATGCTGTCCATCAGCGCGAGCCCCACCAACTGAATTAACACAGCTGTACCGTAACAGGATTTCAACACAGCCGTGTGGAAAAGATGTCCTCGTGCTAGAATAGACCGATGCCGAAGATCGTCGACCACGACGCACGCCGGGCGGAGATCGTCGCCGCCGTGTGGCGCGTCATCGAGCGATCGGGAATGGACGGGGCGACGGTTCGCAGCGTCGCCGCCGAGGCAGGCGTCTCCCCCGGATCACTGCGGTACTACTTCTCCGACCAAGGAGAACTGGTGCTGTTCGCGGCCGAGGCCATGACGCAACGCGTCGTGCATCGGTTGGAGGCGCACCCGACCGATGGTGACGGACCGACGCGAGCGATCCGCGTCCTCGAGGAGTTGCTACCCCTCGACGAGGACCGCCGCGCCGAGGCGTCGGTGTGGTTGGAAGCGATCGTGCGTGCCAGATTCGACGAGCGACTCGCCGCACTCAAGACGGCCGGGTGGTTCGGCAGCCGGTACCTGTGCCGGCTCGCGTGGGCGCACCTGCACGATCTCGACCGCCCGAACTCTCCCGCATTCACCTTCGACCGCGCAGCGGACGAACACGCAGCGGCCGAACTGCATACCTACATCGACGGCCTGACGCTGCAGGCGGTGACGTATCCCGAGCAACTCGCGACCGAGGAGGTACGTCGGTTGTTGCGCACTTACCTGGAGCCGCGGTCCTGAGTCGAGTCGACAGGGAATCTGCGGCCGTAGTACCACCCGATCACCGCGACGACGACGCCCGCCGCGGCAATGGCACCCAACACCGATCCGAAGCCCGACGCATCCACGACGCGACCGACGGCCAACGGTGCCACGAGAAAACCGATCCGGGACACCAGCGACACGATCGAAATAGCCGCCGCCGAGGACACACCGGGAAGCCGCCCGGCCAGGCTGAAGACGATGGGAAACAGTGGGCTCGCGCCCAGGCCAGCAACCGCGAACGCCCCGATGACCAGGACCGGTAGATCCGCGGCCAGAACCGACAGGCCCAGGATGACGAGGAAAGCCACGGCCACCAGTGACGCGCCTCCGCTCAGCACCGTCGACGGGCCGAACCGGTCGACGATCCGGTCCCCGACCAACCGACCGATCAGCATCGCGGCCGAGAACGCAACGAACGCGATACCGGCCGAACCCGGGCCCGCGCCCTCTTCGGTCGTCATGTAGACCGCGCTCCACGACTGCGGAAAGTCCTCCATCAGCCCGGCGAGCAGCACCACGGCCCCCAGCAGGGCCAGTGCTGCGGTCGGGCGTACGAGAACGGGGCCGGGTGCCGGGTCCTCGCGATCGTCGAGCGCCACCGATTCCGGACCCACCAGACCCCGTCCGACGGCAACGAGAACGAGCATCAGCACCACCGCGACAAGACCGAAGTGCGCCACCACCGGCATCCGGATGCCGGCCGCGGCCGCGCCGGTCACTCCCCCGACGACGGCACCGACGCTCCAGGCGGCATGGAAGCCGCTCAGCAGCGACTTCCCCGCTCGTTCCTCCACGAGGACACCCTGCGCGTTCATCGAAATGTCCATCACAGCATCGGCGCCGCCGAGCAGTACCAGCGCCGCAAGCAGCGTCCACCACGACACTGCGACCGCGGGCAGGACGAAGGCCGCGCACAACAGCAGCCCCGAGGCGAGAATGGTCCACCGACTGCCGAACCGTCGGACCGACGCAGCGGCGACGGGGGCTGCCGCCAGCCCGCCGAGCCCGACACCGGTCAAGGCGAGGCCGAGCGTTGCGACGTCGATCGACAGTGAGTTCTGAATCTCCGGAATGCGGGGAGCCCAGTTCGCGAACACCGCGCCGTTGATGAAGAAGACGACGAGAACGGACAGCCTGGCACCAGTCATATCGATGCGAGCCTATCGTTCGTCGGCGGGCCGGATCCGTTACTCGAGGTAACGTCGATCGGATGCATGTGTCCGACCGCCTCACCGACCGCGTTCCCGAACGCTGGCTCGAGCCCCTCGTCAAGCACGCCGAGGCCCTCAAGTTCCTCATCGTCGGAGCGATCACCTTCGTCGTCACCGTCGTACTGTTCTTCGGCCTGAAGTGGACGATCCTGCAGGACAAGCCGGTGACAGCGAACGTTCTGGCCGTGCTGATCGCGACGATCGTGTCGTACATCCTCAACCGGGAATGGTCGTTCACAGCGCGTGGCGGACGACGTCGTCACCACGAGGCAGCGCTGTTCTTCGCCGTCGCCGGAACCGGCCTGGCAATCAACCAGCTACCGCTGTGGGTGTCGAGTTACATGCTGGATCTGCGGTCGCCGAACGTGTCCTTCCTCACCGAGAACATCGCCGACTTCGTCAGCGGCTCCATCATCGGCACGTTGCTGGCAACCGCATTCCGATGGTGGGCGATGCGCAAGTTCGTCTTCCCGGAACCGGTGAACGTTCTTGCCGACCCCGCCGCCCTGACCGTTTACGGTGGACGGCATGGCGACCACTAGGACCCTCGTGCTCATGCGGCACGGAAAATCCGGCTACCCCGACGGAGTACCGGATCACGAACGACCCTTGGCACCGCGCGGCCAACGCGAGGCGGCACTCGCCGGAGCCTGGATCACCGAACACGTCGGCCGCGTCGATGCAGTGCTGTGCTCGACGGCCCTGCGCACCCGCGAAACGCTGGCCGCTACCGGCATGGGCGACGCTCCCACCCGATTCGAGCGAGACATCTACGGCGGATCCGCGGACGAGATCATCGACGAAATCCGCCTTGCGGACACGTACTTCGACGACGTGACCGTCTCGACACTGCTGGTCGTCGGACACGAACCCGGAATTCCCTGGACCGCACTCGAATTGGCGGCAGACGACGACACCGACGTGGCCCGCGAGGTTCGTCACCGCTTCCCCACCTCGGCAATCGCCGTGCTCACCACCGAGAAGTCGTGGGCAGACCTCGCTGCAAGTTCGGCCACGATCACCGAGTTCTGCATCCCGCGCGCCGATCAGTAGTCAGTGCTTGCCGGTAGTCAGCGGTTCCTGAGATAGAGGTAGCCGGCACCGCCTGCTGCGATCAACAGGATCAGCGCTGCCGGGAACCCGAGCAGCCACCACACCAGCGCCAGCACTACCAAGGCCGGTGCCGCGGCGATCAACGCGATGCCGGGATTCTCTCGAACCGTCTCCAGCGCGGACTGTGCATGCACTCTGTCGATCTTCTTGCCTGCCATGGCGGACTCCCTGTTTCGTATGTCCTGTATGCGTACTTCCACTGTAGGCGCACCGACAGCAGCTACCCGCGGTCGACGACGGCAATCGTGGCTGTGGACGAATACACCAGACGTTCGCCGGATTCGATCACCCACGATGCCAGGTACCGATTCGTTGCATAGGGGTCCGGCGTCGGCTCGATCTCCAACCGCCGACGTGTCGTACCGTCTTCCAACGCGATCGATTCCACGGTACCGCCGACGGTGGAATACGCGAGACCGTCGGCGTACGCCGTGATCGGGTAGTAGTCATCGGGATCGTTCTCCCACCGAACCGAACCGGTTCTCAGATCCAATGCCGTCACATGAGCTGTTCCGGGAGCACGTGCGATCACCACATCCCCGACGACAGCTACGCCATTGGTCGACGCCAACAGCGGGCTCGACCAGAGAAACGTTCCGGTCGTCCGATCGAACGCACTGTCACCGACGACCATCGGCAGCGACAGGTCTGTTGGATCGTCGATCTCGAGGAAGGGATACACCGGCAGCGGAGCTCTGGCGACAGTTCGACCATCCGAGGCGAGCGCGACGGTACCGGCGTACGTCTGGGACTGTGTACACACCGCCTCGGTCATGATCACCAGTGCCGGTTGCACCCGAAAAGGTTGCGACACGCAACTGTCGGGATAACCCCGGTACCACGTGATCGATCCGGTGACCGAGTCGAATCCTATTGCCGTCGAACCGAACCGGCCCAGGCCGTAGTTTCCGTCGATGGTGATGACCGGCCCCGGCATACCCGCGTAAATGGCCTCGCCGGGAAATTCGGTGACCCAATCGCGCCCGAGATCGTCCACAGAACCCTTGGCGAGCTGCGGCGTTCCCTCGTAACCTGCTTGTGTGACAGTAGAACTGATCGAGTAGAGCGAGAACCCGTCGGTTCCCACAGCGAACACACGTTGCGGCACACGAACAGAACGACCAGCACCGGTCGTGGTGTCCACCGTGACGATCGTCGATTCCGGATTCTCCGACTCGGTGCTGGAGAGGCAGACGAGGTATCCCGACAAAGGCCGGTCGGCACAGGAGTCCACCCGGAGATCGTCTCGCCGCCATAGTGTGGATCCATCCGTTGCGTCGAGGCCCACCATCGCGGGAGCGTCGAAATTCCCGGTAGCAGGATCCGGCAGACCCACCGACGCGACATACACCCCGCCCGCATCGATGAATCTCGCTGCGCTGGGGTTGAGCCGTCCGCCTGCACCAGGATCACGAAACTGCGCGAATTCGCGGCCGTAGACGGCCTCTGCAGATCTGGACCACTGGACTTCCGGCGCACGCGGAACCGTCGGCGGCGCTGTGGTCGTCCGTGAGGGGGCAGTCGCGATTGCCGGGTCGTCGTCCTGCGCGACAACGATCACCGCAGCAACGACAGTCGCCAACGCCACGGCTCCCGCTGTCCACACCGGCCATCGGGTGCTCACAGGTCCAGGCCCGGTGCCGTCGCGATGGACTCGAGATTGCCGACCGTGACGAGCTCGCCCGCCGATGTCGACGAGATACGGACACGAGTGCCCGACGGCCGGGTCACAGTCACGGTCCTGACGCCGCGCTTCGATCTCTCGGACATCGATCTGTCGGGCAGGCGCACGGTGTCGACCGATCGATCAGCCGTCGGGTCATATGCGTCGGGAATTTCCGGGAGCGGCTGTCCACCCGTGATCGCTACGGTCACAACACCTTCCGATCCTGGCGTCAGAATTGTCCCGGCTGCACACAACGAGTCGTGGGACAACGAACTCCGTTGCATCGGTGCCAGCGGCTGCTCGAGCGCGATCACGGCCCGAAGCGCGCGGATTCGAGCCTGGTCCAGAGCGCGACCGATACGGTCTGCGTCGGCGCGAGTCACCGCTGGTCCATCCTGCGACCCAACTCGCGTGTCACACGGCAGAGGAGGGGGTCGGGTTCCGTCCGGCACCGCTGCACCGATTCGCAGCTCGCTCGACGACACCAGGGAGATCAGGTCGCTCATGGACACTGCTTCGTCCGAAGACACGAACTGGCTTGCGTTGGCCTGCAACGTCGTTCCATCGGATGCGTATGCAGTCGCCGTCCTGACCACCGCTGTTCTACCACCGTCTTCGCCGGTGGACTCTTTCGTGTCCACGACCGTACCGTCGGCTGCGACCTGCCTGCGATCGAGACTGCCACCGACACAGGGCGGTACACCGGCA
This sequence comes from Rhodococcus sp. 05-2254-6, assembly GCF_002258565.1. Classification (NCBI taxonomy): domain Bacteria; kingdom Bacillati; phylum Actinomycetota; class Actinomycetes; order Mycobacteriales; family Nocardiaceae; genus Rhodococcus; species Rhodococcus sp. 05-2254-6. Next base: position 45,606 of record NZ_NOZF01000016.1, on the reverse strand, counting down.
GTCGACTTCGAGATCGTCACCGTCACGTCGGCACCCCTGCCGTTGCGAATCAGCAACCCGGCGGCAGTGGAGCTCGCGAACATCGACAGATCATCCGTCGGACCATCGCCGACAGAGCTATCGGACGTGGGACCTTGGACAGGACCGAATCGAAACGCGGATTCGGCACCGAACGCGAACGTACCGGGTGTTGCGAACTCGACGGCGGTCTCGGCCGGCAACGCAGAAACAAGCGCATCGGACAGCGCAGTAGCTTTGCGCCCGGAGAACCATGGATAACGGGGGTGGTCGTAGCGTCCTCCCTCGAGGCGGAAGTACGCCCCTGAGAATTCCCCGGACTCGGGAACGACGACGGCATCACACCCCGGAATCGTGGTCGACGACTCACCCTGGTCGTAGTTCGACGCGCTGAACCCGCTCGACGCAGGCGTATCCGGCAACGCGACGTCCGCAGGACCGGACGCGCGTGAATCCACCACGATGACTCCCGCCGCGACCACAGCGACAGCGACGAAGACCCAGAAAATCTTCGGTTGACGCCCGAGCGCTCCGAGGTGCAACGCGTCGAGGTCTATCACGGCGAGAAGCCTAGCCTGCCGTTCACAAGACTCGACGCTCCACGACTTTCGGTGGAGCTATCGGCCTTCGGTCGAGCTACGACTTTCGGTGGAGCGCAGCGTCGTACCTTCGGCCGAACCACCAGCGACGACGCCTCCGCGGGGGTATCGCGTGCACGTCGGCTGCGGTGAGATCGGGTCCATGGACAATCCGATTCTGCTCACTATCGCGATCTGCGAGATCGGCTTCTGGGCTCTGGTGATCGGCGGCCTGTGCCTGCGCTACCTGGCACGCATGCGACGCGCCAGCACCATCACGCTCGCCCTGCTCCCGGCCCTCGACCTCGTGTTGATTGGGGCGGTGGCGCTCGATCTGCACCGCGGCGGAGACGTCGAATTCGCACACCGCCTCGCCGGCATCTACCTCGGATGGACCGTCGTGTTCGCGCACTCCACTCTCGCCTGGCTCGACGTACGCTTCGCACACCGATTTGCCGGTGGACCCGCACCGGTCAAGGCCCCGAAGACCGGTCCGCAGGCCTACCGCAACGAGATCCGCGGATTCGTGAAGTGGTTGGTCGCCGCGACTATCGCACTGGTGATCACGTACGGCCTCGCGTACACCGTGGCAGACTCGGAGCAGGCAGCGGCACTGAAGACCGTGATCCAGCCACTCGGAGTCATCACGTTCTTCTGGTTCGTCACCGGACCGCTGTGGGTGGCCGGCAAGCACAACTCGAGCTCGAAAGATGCGGCAGGAGAAAGGAGTCGACTCTGATGGTGGGAGGTTCCAGGACACTGGCTGGTTCCAAGACACTGCGCAGGTTTCGACCCGCCTGGCGACCGCGAAATCCAGTGGTGCTGCCGCTCGAAATGTTCCTGGCCACGCTCGTCTACGCCGGATTCCAACTCTCCACCGGCATGGTCGGTGACACCAGAGACGAACTCGTCCGCAGCCCGACCCTGATCGCAGTGGGTATCGCTGCCCTGCTGGCGATGACCGCCGCGACGTGTGTGCGCCGATCGTTTCCCGTCGTGTCGTACCTGTCGGTGGTTGCGATCAGCGTCGCGCTGATTCTGGTTCTGCCGGACCGCACCCTCGGATTCACCCCGCTGTACTGGTTTGCGATCGCCGCGTTGGCAATTCGAGTGACCGGGCCACGCCTGTTCGCTCCCCTCGCCGTCGGCCTCATCCTCGAGACCGTCGTCAGCGTCGACACCCGACTGTCCTTTCCCGATGCCGCAGCCGGACCCGGTGGCACGATCGGGGTGGTGGCCGAGCAGGTCGTGAACCTCGCCGTCAACTACACGGTGCTCATCGCTCTGGGTAAGTACATCGCACGGAACAGAGCCCAGGAGCTCGAGAACGAGGCTGCCCTCCGCCGAGCCGAGATCGAACACCGACAGCAGCTCGACGCGGCGCTGGACAACGAGAGAAAAGCCATGGCGCGCGAACTCCACGACGTTGCGGCTCACCACCTGACCGGCATGCTCATCCAAGCCAAAGCATCGAAGACCCTCATCCCGAGCAACCCCGAGCAGGCACGCGAACTACTCACCGGCGCAATCGGACACGGCCAGCGCACCCTCGACAGCCTGCGCCAGATCGTCGGCATCCTGCGACCGAGCGACACGGCCTACAGCTTCGACACCGACCTCAGCTTCGACACCGACACTGCACCGCAACCGATGATCTCCGACATCGCCGAACTGATCGAACAGTCTCGAATCTCTTTCGAGCGCGTCGAGACGAGCATCGTGGCAGACAAAGAAGATACCGACAGCGCCGTGCAACTGACGTGCTACCGCGTCGTTCAGGAAGCGTTGTCCAATGCCCGAGTCCATGCGCCGAACTGCGTTGTGCGCGTGCAGGTGACCGTGGGTTCGTCGGCCGTCGAGGTGACCGTCACCAACACGATGCCGTCGGACGAGACAGAGCAGCGCGAGTCCACAGGACAGGGATTCGGCATTCCGGGTATGCGGGAGCGGGCCGCTCTACTCGGCGGGACCCTCGACGCCGGATTTTCCGACGACCGAACGACGTGGACCGTGCACGCTCGACTGCCCGTCGGCGGAAAGATCTCTCGGGCGCAGGAGGTGCCGGCATGATCACCGTTCTGATCGCGGACGATCAACCCGTGGTTCGGCAGGGATTCGAGCTGTTCCTGGCGGGCCATCCCGACATCGAAGTGGTCGGGCACGCGCACTCGGGAAGACATGCCGTGCAACAGGTATCGACCCTGAAACCGGACGTCGTGCTGATGGACATCAGGATGCCGAACGGTGACGGGCTGACCGCAACGCGCGAGATACTGGCGCAGTTCGACAACGTTCGCGTCATCGTCGTCACCACGTTCGACCTCGACGAGTACGTGTTCGCTGCCCTCGATGCCGGGGCGTCGGGCTTCCTGCTCAAGGACACCGATCCCGACGAACTCGCCGACGCGGTGGTCACCGTCGCCTGCGGCGGAGCGGTGCTCTCTCCTCGACTGACCCCGCGCCTGATGACCGAGTTCGCCCGCCGCGGCGCGCCGAGTCGGCCCAACTCCGTTCCGCCGCAACACGACCTGAGCCTGCGAGAAATGGAAGTGGTGCAACTACTGGCGCAGGGCCTGGGCAACAACGAGATCGCGCGGGAACTGCAACTCGAACAGAGCACGGTGAAGACCCACATCGGTAACATCTGCCGCAAACTCGACGTGAAAACCCGAGTGCACGTGGTGATCTGGGCCTACCGCAACGGCCTGGTGAGCAGCTAGGCTGCCTTTTGCTCCTCGTCATCCGCGGTCTCATCGGCGCGCTCCACCAGCGAGGCAGAGTGGTCGGTGTACTGAAAGTGCGGGCGCTTGTCGCCGATGTACGAGGTCATCCACGACACCACCGCGACGTAGCGGTTCCGGAAGCCGACCAGGTACATCAGGTGCACCGCGAGCCACATGAGCCAGGCAATCGGGCCCGACATGTCGACCTTGCCGAACAGTCGCGCCACCGCACTGAACCGGCCGACGATCGACATACTGCCCTTGTCGGTGTACTCGAACGGTGTTCCCGCGTCGACCTTTCCGATGATCATCTTCGCCACGTGCCTGCCCTGCTGCATCGCCACCGGCGACTGTCCGGGGAGCTTGTGCAGCGACGTCACGTCGCCGATCGCGTAGATGTCCTTCGCCGAGCCGACCGTCAGATCGTCGTGCACGAGAAGGCGTCCGGCACGGTCGGTCTCGCACCCGGTGCGCTCGGCGATCGTGGCCGCGAGATCGCTGGCCTGAACGCCTGCCGACCAGATGACAGTCTTGGCCGGGTAGGTACGCGAGGTCTTGGTGTCGACATCCTGCACCGTGACGACGTCGTCGGCGATGTCGGTGACCATGGCTCCGGTGACGACGTCGACGCCGGACTTCTCGAGCTTCGTGCGGGCGTACGCGCTGAGCTTGCCGCCGAATGCGGGCAGAACTTCCTTGACTCCGTCGACGAGGGTGACGGTGACGCCGCTCGGGTCGATGTCGGGGAACGAGCCGGCGAAATAGCGGTGCGCGAGATCCCTGATCTGGCCGGCCAATTCGACACCCGTCGCGCCTGCACCGACAACGACGAAGCTCAGCAATTCCTTGCGAGCAGCCGAATCGGCTGTCAGGTGCGCAGTTTCGTAGCAGCTCAGGATCTGCTCACGCAGAGCGATCGCGTCGTCCACGGTCTTGAGCGCGAACGTGCGGTCCTTGAATTCGTCGCGCCCGAAGTACGCCTGCGTGGCACCCGTGGCGACGATCAATCGACCGAAGCCGATGGTGTGGCTCTGTCCGGCACCGATGTAGGTGACCTGGTGATTCGCGGGATCGACATCGACGACGCGTCCGAGACGCACGTCCGCCGAGTCGTACTGCGCGAGGATCCGCCGGATCGGAGGGGCGATCTCACCCGTCGAGAGCATTCCGGTGGCGGCCTGGTAGAGAAGCGGCTGAAAGAGGTGTTCGGTGGTGCTGGAGATCAGCGAGAACGTCACACCGGCCTTGCCCAGAGACTTGGCGGCAGCCAATGCTCCGAATCCCGATCCCACGATGACGACGTCGTACGTTTGCACAGCACTTTCCTTTTCGGCTCGAGTCTTTTCCTCTACGAAGAACTACCTCCATGAAACTCCGACCGCGATGCTCTATCAACGCGGAAGTTGAAATAGCATCTATGAGCAGAACTCATGATTGGATGTCTACATGGAACTGCGGCAGCTGAAGTACTTCCTCGCGGTCGGCGAGGAACTGAACTTCTCACGCGCTGCCGAACGCTGCTACGTCTCGCAATCGGCGATCAGTCTGCAGATCTCCAAGCTTGAACGAGAAATCGGTGAGCCGCTGTTCGAGCGGACCTCTCGTACCGTTCGATTGACCGTTGTCGGAGCACAATTGGTCTCCATTGCCCGGCACATGGTGGAGCTCGAGCAGGCCGCCCTGGCACTGACGACGCGCAAGCGGAATCAGCTGCGCCTGACCGGAAACATGACGTTCGCAGCCAACGCCATCTCCGCCATCGTCGCGGTCCGCGAGCGTCATCCCGACGCCGAGATCGACTTCGTGCTGAAACGATTCGCAGAACAGATCGAAGCGGTGACATCCGGCGACTGCCAGGTGGCGCTGATCCGCGGCAGCGTCGAACGCTCCGGTCTCCATGTGACCGAACTGTGGACCGAGGACCTCGTCGTCGTACTCCCCGAGGGTCATCCTCTGGCGGGGGAGGACAACCCGAGCCTGAGCCAGCTCGCCGGCTACCCCCTGCTACTTCCCAAACGGAGCGAGCAGATCCTGTTGCACCGGGTGATCGAACGCGAGATGAAGCGCAGCGGGCTGCCATTGAGCTTCGGCCCACCCGTGGCGTCCGATCACACCGCCAGCGCCGAGCTCCTCAAGAACCCGCAATGCTGGTCCATCCTGTACGCCAGCACCGCCGACAGCACCCCCAAGACCGGCCTGGTCTTCCGCACCGAAGCCGACCGCAGGCTGCGGCTCCCGGTCTCGGCCGTCGTCGACGCGACCGTGCCCGCCACCGATATCCAGCGCGACCTCGTGGCGGCCCTGGCTGCGACAGCACCGGTTCAGCCCGCCACCCCTGCGAGCTGAGCGAACGCGGCATCGGCGTCGAACAATTCGGCGCGATCGTACGTCGACGTCGAGGCCATGATCTCGTTCGCGCCGGTGCGCTCGACAACCTCCTCCAACCGAGAACGGACCTGCCCGATCGTGCCGAGGATGCTCGACGCCAACGACGCCTCGATTCGGTTCCGTGTCTGCGGCGTCCACTGCGATTCGTCGATCGCAGACGCTCGTTCCAGAGCTGGGAACTCGCCCTCGCGCCTGGACCTGGCCATCGCCCATGCCTCCGGCACGGCCAACCTACGTGCATCCTCGGCGTCGGCTGCGATCGTCACGTCGAGCGAGATGATCACGTACGGTTCGGGATTCGAGGGCGTGGGCCTAAAGTGCTTGCGATACAACGCCAACGGATGATCCTTCTGCAGCACCGGTCCACCGACGACCACCGGAAGCCCGGCGCGAGCGGCCACCTCGAGACCGGCTCCGGTGGCGAGGACGAACACCGGTGGAGCAGCGGTGGCAGGGCGGGCCGTCACCGGTGCCGAACCGTCCAGATACGAACGCAATTCGGCGATGTCGGACTCGAACGTGTCGGGCGCGTCACGGTCTCGGCGCAATGCTGCGCGGACCGGTTCGGTGAATCCGAGGGAGCGGCCGACTCCGAGGTCGATTCGGCCCGGAAAGAGGGACTCCAACATCAGGAACTGCTCGGCCACGATCAGGGGCTGATGATTGGGCAGCATCACCCCGCCGGATCCGACGCGAATGCGCGAGGTGCGCGACGCCACCCCCGCAGCAAGCACCGCAGGCGCGCCCGACGCGATACCGGGAACGCCGTGATGCTCGGCCACCCAGAACCGGTGTAGCCCCATCTCCTCCGCATGCACCGCTCGTTCGACGGTATGCCGCAGCGCCGAGGTGTCGTCCATTCCGGATCGAGTGCGGGATCTGTCGAGCAGTGAGAAGAACACGGATATGTCAACCGACGAGGCGTCGGGCATATTTCTCGAAGTGTTCGTTCATAGCGGACCGAATGTGTCCGCAAAAGCGCTCACCATTGCTCCATGAACCTCACCATGAAGATCGAACTCGTCACCCTGGCCGTCACCGACGTCGATCGCGCCAAGGACTTCTATGTCTCGATCGGCTTCCACGCCGACCATGACGCACGGCCGTGGGACGGCATCCGGTACGTCCAACTCACTCCCCCGGGCTCGGCGTGCTCCATCGCGATCGGCGAGGGCATCACCGACGCCGAGCCGGGCAAGGGAGCGGGGATTCTGATGGTCGTGGACGACGTCCAGGAGGCCTACGAGTACCTCACCTCGTCGGGTCTGACCATCGATGCGCCCAAGGACGAGGGCTGGGGCACGTTCGTGTACTTCGCCGACCCCGACGGCAACAAGTGGTCGGTGCAGCAGTTGCCCGCACAGCCTTGAACCGCGCAGCCCTGAACCTAGTGCCGGAACTGCAGCCGAGCCAGGATGCCGCGGTGATCGGAACCGGTGATCGTCACCGCCTCGACCGATCGAACCGCCATGTCCGCCACCAGAACATGGTCGATGGCGATGACGGGTGGGTACCAGGTGTGCGCCGGATAGGTCCTGAGCATGCCGGCTCCCGTGGCCACCGCGGCATCGACGAACCGGCCGTCCTGTAGATCTCGGTACCGCCGATGATCCTGCGTCGCATTGAAGTCGCCGGCCACCACCACGGGACCGTCGTCGACGGGGATCTTGGCCAGTAGTTGACGCAGCAGCGCGAGCTCGCGAACCCACTCGGACGGCTCCCGCGGCCACGGCGGCACCGGGTGAACCGCGAACACCAGCGGCCGACCCGGCATCTCCACCCGTGCAGAGAGCAATTCGGTGACAAAACCGTCGTGCCGCTGCTCGTCGACGAGCGGGAAGCGGCTGTAGATGCCGGTACCTTCGCCGCCGGGGGCGGCGCTGACGTACGCGTGCGGCAACGAGCCGGACAGTCTCGGGCGAAGACGGGCCTCGGCCTCGGGCGTCAGTTCTACGAGGGTGAGCACGTCCGGGCGGTGTTGCTCGACCAGCGCAACCAACGCGTCGAGATCGGCCTGTCCCAGCCAGATGTTGGCGTGCAGGACCGTCAGAGTCGGTGCCTCGGTCGTCGTCCGGGAGCGGTGTCTGTGTAGTGGACGGTGCCTCTGCAGCGGCAGCTGCGTTGCGATGGCACCCGTCAGTACAGCCGCCCCCGCAGCCAGCCCCCACCACCCGAACGCCACGGCCGCGAGTGCAGTGCCGGGCACCGCGGCGAGCATGAGGACATGTGCCAAAGACGCGGCAACGAGCATCGCCTGCCCCCGCGCGTCGACGAGGTGCGCCACGATGCCGAGTACCGCTGCGAAGAGCAGTAACAGGGCCAACGATGCCGAAACCATGAGCGGAAGTCTTACAGGCAAACCTGAGGCCGAGCTGGGAAGCATCCTCGAGACCGACCGAACTGTTCGCTTTCTCGCCGCAAACACGACAGAATCGACAACGCTGTCCGTGAGTCAAGTAGGGGGACTTTCCGTGAACCGAAGGCAACTGCTGCGGTTGGCCGCTGCCGGAATGCTCGGCGCTGCCGCCGCTCCGGTCCTGAACTCGGCCGCAATGCCGGGCTCCGCCACAGCAGGCGCGCTGCCGATCGGTGCCGAAGGCATCCGAGCACTGGTTCCCGAGCTGTTCGCCGACCCCCCGCGCCCACCGGACCACTCACCCGTGATCGTCATCGGCTCCGGCTTCGGTGCCAGCGCCGCCGCCCTCCGCATGGCGCAGGCCGGCACCCAGGTCACCGTCCTCGAACGCGGACTGCGCTGGCCACGTGATCCGTGGCGCGAGATCTTCACCGCCGATATGACCGCCGACGGACGCGGACTGTGGCAGCAGAGCTCGTTCACCAACATCACCGGCATGCCCGTCGGGCCGGTCGACCTGTTCGGCGGCGTCCTCGACACCACCCGCTACGAGAACCTCTCCGTCTGGCGCGGCGCTGCCGTCGGCGGCGGCTCGATCGTCTACACCGGCGTCACCATCGCCCCCGACAAGAAGTTCTTCGACCTCTCCTTCGGCCGACGACTGAACTACGACGAGATGGCCGCCACCTGGTACCCCAAGGCGCGCTCGATGCTCCGGCCGTCGGCGATGCCCGAGGACGTCTACAACAGCCCGAACTTCGCACACTCACGCACCTGGGACGACCACGCCAGGCGGGCCGGCTTCACCCCGCAGGCAGTGGACGGCAACTGGAACTGGAACGTCGTCCGCGACGAGATCGGCGGCCGCTCGAGGCCGTCCGCGACCGTCGGCGCGAGCACCTTCGGCAACTCCAACGGTGCCAAGCACGACCTGACCCAGAACTACATCCCCCAGGCCGAGGCCACCGGCAACGCGACGGTATGTCACAGCCATCGCGTCGCGGCGATCGGCACAGAATCCGGCGGGCGCTACCGCGTCGAGATCGAACGCCTCGACCCGTTCGGCACCGTACTCGAGACACGCACACTCACCTGCGACACCCTCGTCCTCGGAGCCGGGTCCATCGGCACCACCGAGCTGCTGATGCGCGCCCGCACCACCGGTGCGCTGGCGAACCTCAACGAATTCGTCGGCACCGGATGGGGCACCAACGGCGACGCGTCGATGACGCGGTCACTGGGGCCGATGTCGGCCGGGCCGCAGGGTGCGCCGTGCGCATCCCGCATCGTCGACGACTCAGGACTGCCACTGACCGTCGAGAACTGGTACGTGCCGGGCGTTCCGGTGAATCTCGGTTTCATCGGCTCCCTCGGCATGACCATCGACCCCCTGCGTGGAAACTTCGGATTCGATTCCGCCACAGACACATTGACCCTCAACTGGCCGAAGGGGGGCAGCCGCGACACCGTGGAAGCCCTGCGCGCAGTGCAGAATCGGATGGCTCAGGCCGGCGGTACCGTCGTCGCAGCCGAACCGTTCACCCGCGATGTCGACGACACCTTCACCGCCCACCCACTCGGCGGCGCGGTACTGGGCGACGCCACCGACAACTACGGGCGGGTGAAGGGTCACCCCGGGCTCTACGTCGTAGACGGTGCCCTGATCCCCGGTAGCACCGGAGCCGCCAACCCGTCGCTCACCATCACCGCGTTGGCCGAACGCAACGTCGCGCAGATCATCGCCGACGGTCGCTGACCGTCCGAAGTGGGTAGACCCGCGCCGAACGGGTAGCCCACAAGTATGCCCGTCAACGACCCGACCGAACGCACCATGGCCGACCGCGACGTCGAAAAGCGCTGGAACGACCCCGGTGCCCTTCGTAAGGCTGCGGGATACTGCTCCGGCGTCGTGGCGGTGGCGGCTGCCCTGACCGCGGTGTTCCTGATCGTCGACCGCACCAGTCCTGTGTTGGCCGCGTCGGTGCCTGCGGTGTGCTTTCTCGGCGGGATCGGAGCTCTGACGTTGGGATACAAGTCCTACCGAGCCGGTGGCACGTGGCCGATCTGGCAGGGCGCGGCATGGTTCCTGTTCACCGTGATGCTGCTCGGACTCGCGATGCCGATGTTCGCCATTCGTCAGTGACCGTCGGCGTCAACCCAACTGAATCTCGGGGCGGCCTTCGGGGACGGTGACGGTTGCGGCGGTGCGAACCGGCCTGCCCGGCGTCGACACCGCATCGAGAACCCTCACTTCCGAATGCCATTCGGTGTTCGTCAGCGTGCTGCGGAGATAGCCGCGGCGAGCATTGCCGTACTTGACGTGCGGTGAGGCCTCGGCGATGGCCGCCCCGGCGGCGTCGACATCGGCACCGTCCTTGCCCGACGCGATCGACGTGGCCGCGATCTCCACACCTTGGATCGGCGACACCTGATCCTGGTAGTCGCGTCGCAGTTCGGAGACGATCGTGCGATGAATGTCGCCGACGATCGACGCGACGTTCTTCGCGCCACGATCCCTGGCTCCGTCCAGAATTCGGTGCCGAGACGCCTCGTATCCGCTCCACGGATCCATCCCGACCTTGCGGTCGCTACCGAGCCCACGAGCCAAGTCCGAGATGACCGTCTGATGCGCCAGGAAGTTCCACGTCGACGGCGATGCGAACCCGTCGAGAATCCACTTCTCCTGCGCTGCACCGGTTATGGTGCGCGACGGATCGGCCGTCTCCGCGTCCTGCGCATGCTCGCCGTCCCCGTGCGCCTGATCGCTGCGGTACTGCCGCGTGTCCAGTACCGAGAAGTCCACCAGATCGCCGAACGAGAACCGGCGATAGACCGTCATGTCCGGGCCGACGGGCTTCAGGTTCGACCGAACCGGAGTGTTCTCCCACCACGCCTTGAACGCATCGGCTCTGCGCAACAGGAACTCTCGCGGATCGTCGTCGTCCTGACTGATCTGCGAGGCCCAGTTGTTGTCCACCTCGTGATCGTCGAACGTCGAGACGAACGGTGCCGACGCATGGGCCGCGGCGAGGTTCTCGTCCGCCTTGTACAACGCATACCGGTCTCGATAGTCGTTGAGTACCATGGTCTCTCGGGCAGCCGACTCGGTACGCGGCTCACCCTTGCGAGCACCCTCGTCCTTGATCGCGTACTCGTAGATGTAGTCGCCCAGAAAGAACACCACATCGAGATTCGACGCCGCCAGGTCCTGGTACGCGCCGAAGTAGCCGTCCTCCCATTTCTGGCACGACGCCCACGCGAAATCGAGCCTGCTCAACGGTTGGCCCAGCGCCGGTGCGGTTTTGGTGCGGCCGACCGAGCTGGAGTGCGGTCCGACAAGGAACCGATAGAAGTATTCGCGAGCAGGCTCCAGCCCTCGGACGTCGACGTGAATCGACCAGCCGTCGAACTCGGTGGCAAGCTCGACGCCCTCGCGGGTGATGTTCACGAATCGTTCGTCCGCGGCGATCTGCCACCGCACCGGCACGACGCCAGGCGTCATTCCGCCCAGTGGCGCAAAGGGATCGGTAGCGAGTCTGGTCCACAGCACCACCGAATCGGGCAGTGGATCGCCGGATGCCACGCCGAGGCGGAACGGGTAATCGGGCGTCACCACGGACTGGGCCTGCGCCGTGGTTCCCGCGAGTCCCGGAGTGAACGCCAACGCCCCCACCAGCGCAGTCCACGTCAGAAACTGTCGACGTGTGGCCCCCGCTCGCATGGAGATGTCCGAACCGAACCGTATCTCGTTACCCCGTCTCACCATCCTTCGAGGCTGTCGCGCCCGAACGAACTGTGCGCGTCGTCGATCGAAAGGGCACATGAACACGAAATTTCCATTCGATTCAGGACCTGAGTCGTCCGCAATCACGGCAAAACTCGAACGCATGACGAACACCGACCGCACAGGCTCCCAAATCGACCACCTCAACATCGGCGTCGCCGATCTCGACGCCAGCGCCGAGTTCTACGGCGCTGTATTGAAACCACTGGGGATCAGCGAGATCATGCGGGTACCGCACACCCCCGAGGCGAACCAACTCGCCATGATCGCGTTCGGCTGGGCGCAGGTGAAGCCCTTCTTCTGGATCGTCGACGCACCGGGTTCGGCCATCGGACCGCACACCCATCTCGCCTTCAGCGCCCCGGATCGCGCCACCGTCGATGCCTTCCACGCCGCGGCACTCTCGGCAGGAGCGATCGAGCTCAGGCCTCCAGGGCTGCAGCCGGAATACCACGCCACGTACTACGGATCATTCGTCCGCGATCTCAACGGCATCGACCTCGAAGCCGTCTGCCATCACTGATGATTCGACGAACGCGTTCTCAGTCGGTCAGCTACTGCCGAACATCGGCGGCAGGACGGGCAGCGGTGAGACAGGATATGCAGCAACATCCATGACGACAGTGCCGTCGCAGTAGCCGCCGTAGATCGTGGTGGTCCACACGCCCGTCAGGCTGCCGTCGGGTTGCGGGGTGTAGTAGGCAACCGAGTGCGCATCGTTGTACTCCTTGGGATTTCCTTCACCCTTCCAGCAGTCCCACACCCAGTCATAGGTGTGCACCCAGCTCGTTCCGTCCCAGACGTAGTCGATCGGGCGGTTCTGGAGTGACTCGTTCGCCGGTGCTGGACCGGCGACGACGGAGGCAACGCACTCTCCATCGGTGCAGTCGGAGGCGAAGGTGTAGACGTCGGAGAAATCCGGCTCTCGCTGTGACGCCGCTGCGCTCGTGCCGGTCTTGCTCGCCGCGAACCGCATCAGCGAATAATCACCCGACCACGACGGGTCGTCACCGGGTGCCGCACCGGCCGGCAGCGCTCCCGCGAGAATCCACGCCATGACCATCGCAAGCACGAGCACAGTCTTTCGCATAGGAAGACGGTAACGGTCGCAGCATCCCACCGACCCCCGGACGACGAAACTGCCAGACCGGTTGGGTTCTTTTCAGATCAGCCGCGCCCCCCCGGGACGAGGTGAACGTTGTCACTGCGGCCGAGGCAGTGTCCCGTTGGTCCGCACGTGGTCGCGCAGGCGTGTGAGGATCGACTCCAGAACGGGGATCTCTTCGGGTACGAGCCCGTCGAAGAACAATCGACGCACCACATCGACATGACCCGCCGCAGCCCCGTCCAGAGCCGCCCTACCTGCACCGGTGAGAACCGCATCCGTGGCGCGACCGTCGGTGGTCGAGACCGCGCGATCGGTGAGCCCCCGTGCGCACATCCGAGCGAGGTGGTGCGAGGCCCTGCTGCGCTCCCAGCCGATCTCGGCTGCCAGGTCGCTCACCCGGCGACGTCCGTCGGGACTGTCCGCGAGCGCAACGAGCACCGAGTAGTCGGCCAGGGAAAGCCCGTGATCCTCGGTCAGCTGACGGTTCATCTCGAACGTCATCTGCAGCGACAACCCCATGTAGGCGCGCCAAGCCGACTCCTGAGCCGGCGTCAGCCACGGGCCGCCTTCGGGATTATTAGGTGACATGTCACGTTCTTTCTGAGATGCTGAGGCCCGGGGTTCGGCCCGTTGAGCCCCGACCACCAACCTTAGGGGCCCTTCATGGACAGCACTTCTCACGCCGAGTTGGTACGTCGCAACGTAGTCGAGGTGTTCAACGCGACCGACGCCGACCGACGACGCGAGCTGATCGAAGCCATGTACCACCCGGACGCGGTGTTCTACGACGCCGAGAACACCGCGACCGGACGCGACGCCGTCATCGATGCGATCACCGCACTCCTCGCGGACTCCGCCGGCGTGTCCTTCTCCGTCACCGTCGAACCCGCCGTGCTGGGCGACGTCGCACGCATCTCCTGGGCACTCTCACCGCCCGACGCCCCAGCCGTCGTCACCGGCCAGGACTTCGCCGTCGTCAAGGACGGCACAATCGCCGAGCTGTACACGTTCATCGACCGGAAATATCCCGCCGATCCGTCAGGCTTGCACCACCCACACCATATTGCCGTCGGGATCACGCAGCACGAACATGGGCGGCGCACCGTCCTCCGTCCCGGACATTGCGTCCATGTCGACACCGCCGATCGCGGCCAGCCGCGCATGTTCCGCCTCGACGTCGGGGGTTTCCACACCGATCGAGGACCCGCCGGGCGAGTCACCCATCGGCGGATTCAAGGCCAGACGTGCCGTCGAACCGGGCGGGGCCACCTCGACCCACCGATACTCGCCCTCGGGGCCGAAACGCGTATCGTCGCGCAGCTCGAAACCGAGCACGCGTGAATAGAACTCGAGAGCGGCATCCTGGTCTGCGACGGTGAACATGGCCACGCCGATGTTCACGATGGTGCTGGGGGTTTGATTGGTCATGCCGGTACCGACTCGAGGCGCATCGAAAACTCACCGCGCACCCCAGATATACAACAAAGCCCCGCATCGACCGAAGTCGATGCGGGGCTTTGTCTGCTGGCCCTGTCGTCGTGAACGGAAACTCGTAGTGGGCTACGAGGCAGGAGCGGAGCCTGCGAAGCGACCCAAAACTCAGCCGTGCACGTGCGACGAAGTCGCTCTAGCGGTATTCGTTGGAGAAACCGTAGTCGTCGAGCGGCACTGCAGCGCCGGTTCCCTGGCCGAAGCCGTCCGGGCTGTAGTACTGATCGTCGTACGACGGCACCGCGTATGCGGCGGCACGCGCCTCTTCGGTCGGCTGCACCGTGATGTTCCGGTACCGGTTGATGCCGGTACCAGCCGGGATGAGCTTACCGATGATGACGTTCTCCTTGAGACCTATGAGCTTGTCGCTACGGCAGTTGATCGCCGCATCGGTGAGCACACGAGTGGTCTCCTGGAAGGACGCTGCCGACAGCCACGAATCGGTGGCCAGCGACGCCTTGGTGATACCCATCAGGACCGGACGTCCGGCTGCGGGCTCGCCACCCTCGGAGACGACGCGACGGTTGCTCGACTCGAATTCGCTGCGCTCGGTGAGTGAACCGGGCAGGAATTCGGTGGAGCCGCTGTCGATGATCGTCACGCGACGGAGCATCTGGCGCACGATCGTCTCGATGTGCTTGTCGTGAATCGACACACCCTGCGACCGGTACACCTCCTGGACCTCGTTGACGAGGTGGATCTGCACCTGACGGGGACCCATCACGCGCAGGACCTCGTGCGGATCGGCAGCACCTTCCATGAGCTGCTGGCCGACCTCGACGTGGTCACCGTCCGCCAGAAGGCGCTCGGTGCCGTCGTCGTGCTTGAAGACGCGCAGACGCTGACGCTTGGAGAGCTTGTCGTAGACAACCTCTTCGCCGCCGTCGTCCGGGACGATGGTGATCTTGTAGAAACGATCGCCGTCCTCGAGCTGGATGCGTCCCGACACGTCCGCGATCGGAGCCTTGCCCTTCGGCACACGTGCCTCGAACAGCTCCTGCACGCGAGGCAGACCACCGGTGATGTCATCTCCGGCGACACCACCCTGGTGGAAGGTACGCATGGTCAGCTGGGTTCCGGGCTCACCGATGGACTGTGCGGCAACGATACCGACGGCCTCACCGATGTCGACCAGCTTGCCGGTGGCCATCGAGCGGCCGTAGCAAGTGGCGCAGACGCCGGTTCCGGTGGTGCAGGTGAGCACCGAGCGAACCTTGACCGACGTGATGCCCGCAGCGAGCAGCGCGTCGATGGCCGGGTCACCGAGATCGTGTCCGCGAGCGACGATGACCGTGCCGTTCTCGTCGACAGCGTCGTTCGCCAACGTGCGGGCGTACGTGCTGGTCTCGACGTGAGCGTCGCGGATCATCTTGCCGTCGGCGGTCTTCTCGGCGATCGTCGTGACGATGCCGCGCTCGGTGCCACAGTCGGTTTCCCGAACGATGACATCCTGCGAGACGTCGACCAGACGACGCGTCAGGTAGCCCGAGTCGGCGGTACGAAGCGCCGTGTCGGCCAGACCCTTACGAGCGCCGTGCGTGTTGATGAAGTACTCGAGAACCGTCAGGCCTTCCTTGAAGGAAGACTTGATCGGACGCGGGATGAACTCACCCTTCGGGTTCGTCACCAAGCCCTTCATGCCGGCGAGCGAGCGAACCTGAGTCATGTTTCCGGCTGCGCCGGACTTCACGATCATCGGGATCGGGTTGTCGTCGGGGAAGTGCGCCTCCATGGCCTTACCGACCTGCTCGGTCGCGTCCTGCCAGATCTTGACCAGTGCGGAGTTGCGCTCGACCTTGTCGAGTGCGCCGCGCTGGTACTTCTTCTCGATCTGATCGGCCTGAGCCTCGAAGGTCTCCATGATCTGCGGCTTCTCCGGCGGCACGAGGACGTCGGAGATCGAGATGGTGACACCCGAACGCGTGGCCCAGTAGAAGCCGGCGTCCTTGAGCTTGTCGACGGTCTGCGCGACGACGATCATCGGGTAACGCTCGGCGAGATCGTTGATGATGGTCGACTGACGCTTCTTCGGCATCTGCTCGTTGACGAACGGGTAGTTCGCCGGAAGCAGCTCGTTGAAGAGCACGCGTCCCAGAGTGGTCTGCGCGGTCCATGCATCGCCGCGGTTCCAGCCGTTCGGGAACAGCTCGTTCTCGATGTCACGCGGCGGGCGCTGCGTGGTGAGACGAACCCGAATCTGCGACTGCACCGTGAGCGATCCACGGTCGACGGCCATCTGAGCCTCGGCCGGGGAGGAGTACGCCCCGAACTCGGCCGTGTCGGTCTTGGCGTCGGCGCGCTCGCCGACGGCACCGGCGTCGAGACGCGTCAGGTGGTACAGACCCGTCACCATGTCCAGACGCGGCATGGCGAGCGGACGGCCCGATGCCGGCGAAAGGATGTTGTTCGACGACAGCATCAGCACGCGCGCCTCGGCCTGAGCCTCGGCGGACAGCGGGAGGTGGACAGCCATCTGGTCACCGTCGAAGTCGGCGTTGAACGCCTCACACACGAGCGGGTGCAGCTGGATGGCCTTGCCCTCGACGAGCTGCGGCTCGAACGCCTGGATGCCCAACCGGTGCAGGGTGGGTGCACGGTTCAGCAGCACGGGGTGCTCGGCGATGACCTCTTCGAGAACGTCCCACACCTGCGGACGCTGACGCTCGACCATGCGCTTGGCCGACTTGATGTTCTGCGCGTGGTTCAGATCCACCAGACGCTTCATCACGAACGGCTTGAACAGCTCGAGTGCCATCAGCTTCGGCAGACCGCACTGGTGCAGCTTGAGCTGCGGGCCGACGACGATGACCGAACGGCCCGAGTAGTCGACGCGCTTGCCGAGGAGGTTCTGACGGAAACGACCCTGCTTGCCCTTGAGCAAGTCGGACAGCGACTTCAGCGGACGGTTACCCGGTCCGGTGACCGGACGTCCACGACGGCCGTTGTCGAACAGGGCGTCGACCGACTCCTGCAGCATCCGCTTCTCGTTGTTGACGATGATCTCGGGAGCACCGAGATCGATCAGACGCTTGAGGCGGTTGTTGCGGTTGATGACGCGGCGGTACAGATCGTTGAGGTCGGACGTCGCGAAACGTCCACCGTCGAGCTGCACCATCGGACGAAGCTCCGGCGGGATGACCGGGACAGCGTCCAGGACCATGCCCATCGGGGAGTTACGGCCGGCCTGGAACGCAGCGACGACCTTCAGACGCTTGAGCGCGCGCAGCTTCTTCTGACCCTTGCCACTGCGGATGGTCTCGCGAAGAGACTCCGCCTCGGCGTCGATGTCGAAGGTCTGCATGAGCTTCTGGATCGACTCGGCACCCATGGCACCGGTGAAGTACTCGCCGTACCGGTCGATGAGCTCGCGGTAGATGAGCTCGTCGACGATGAGCTGCTTGGGAGCGAGCTTGGTGAACGTGGTCCAGATCTCTTCGAGACGATCGAGCTCACGCTGCGCGCGGTCACGGAGCTGACGCATCTCGCGCTCGCCGCCGTCCTTGACCTTGCGGCGCACGTCGGACTTGGCACCCTCGGCTTCGAGCTCGGCGATGTCGGCTTCGAGCTTCTGCGCACGAGCCTCGAGATCGGCGTCGCGCTGGTCTGCGACGGCCTTCTTCTCGACCTCCATCTCGGCCTCGAGCGTCGAGAGCTCGTTGTGGCGGAGCTCGTCGTCGACCGTGGTGATGACGTAGGCAGCGAAGTAGATGATCTTCTCGAGATCCTTCGGAGCCAGGTCGAGCAGGTAGCCCAGACGCGACGGCACACCCTTGAAGTACCAGATGTGCGTGACCGGAGCGGCCAGTTCGATGTGGCCCATGCGCTCACGACGCACCTTGGCGCGAGTGACCTCGACGCCACAACGCTCACAGATGATGCCCTTGAAGCGGACGCGCTTGTACTTGCCGCAGTAGCACTCCCAGTCCCGAGTGGGGCCGAAGATCTTCTCGCAGAAGAGGCCGTCCTTCTCGGGCTTGAGCGTGCGGTAGTTGATGGTCTCCGGCTTCTTGACCTCGCCGTAGGACCACTGACGGATGTCGTCCGCAGTGGCAAGGCCAATGCGAAGTTCATCGAAGAAGTTGACGTCGAGCACGTAACTTCCTTTCCCCGTTATGGGTGTTGTGCTGGAAGAGCAAATGAGAGAAACGCCTGCCGGATCCGCACTGGGCGGATCCGGCAGACCACAGAACTACTGAGCGAGGTCGTCGACCGTGGCAGCTTCGTTGCGGGAGAGATTGATTCCCAGGTTGGCTGCGGCACGCTCGAGGTCTTCGTCGTCACCGTCGGCCATCGTGATGGCAGCGCCGTCCGAGGACAGCACCTCCACGTTGAGGCACAGCGACTGGAGCTCCTTGAGGAGCACCTTGAAGGACTCGGGGATACCGGGCTCGGGAATGTTCTCGCCCTTGACGATCGCCTCGTACACCTTCACGCGGCCGACAACGTCGTCCGACTTGATGGTGAGAAGCTCCTGCAGCGTGTACGCGGCACCGTAGGCCTGCATGGCCCAGCACTCCATCTCACCGAAGCGCTGTCCACCGAACTGGGCCTTACCACCGAGGGGCTGCTGCGTGATCATCGAGTACGGCCCGGTCGAACGAGCGTGGATCTTGTCGTCGACCAAGTGGTGCAGCTTGATGATGTACATGTAGCCCACCGACACCGGGTACGGGAACGGCTCGCCGGAGCGGCCGTCGAACAACGTGGCCTTTCCGTCGGATCCGACCATCTGCTCGCCGTCGCGGTTGGGAATCGTGCTCTCCAGCAAGCCGGCGAGCTGATTCTCCTTGGCACCGTCGAACACCGGGGTGGCGATGTTGCTGTCGGCCGGAGCCGCCAACATCTCCTCGGGCAGACGCTCGGCCCAATCGGGCTTCGTGCCGTCCGCGGCGATCTGCACGTTCCAACCGGTCTTGCCGATCCAACCCAGGTGGGTTTCGAGGACCTGACCGATGTTCATACGACGCGGAACACCGTGGGTGTTGAGGATGATGTCGATCGGGGTGCCGTCGGGCAGGAACGGCATGTCCTCCTGCGGGAGGATCTTGCCGATGACGCCCTTGTTGCCGTGACGGCCGGCGAGCTTGTCGCCGTCCTGGATCTTGCGCTTCTGAGCCACGTAGACGCGGACCAGCTCGTTGACGCCGGGAGGCAGATCGTCGTCGTCGTCGCGCGAGAAGACGCGGATGCCGATGACCTTTCCGTTCTCGCCGTGCGGAACCTTGAGCGAGGTGTCGCGAACTTCGCGAGCCTTCTCACCGAAGATGGCGCGCAGGAGGCGCTCTTCGGGGGTCAGCTCGGTCTCGCCCTTCGGCGTGACCTTTCCGACCAACACGTCGCCGTCACGAACCTCGGCACCGATACGGATGATGCCGCGCTCGTCGAGGTCTGCGAGGACCTCGTCGGAGACGTTCGGGATGTCGCGAGTGATCTCCTCGGCACCGAGCTTGGTGTCGCGAGCATCGATCTCGTGCTCCTCGATGTGGATCGAGGTGAGAACGTCCTCTTCCACGAGGCGCTGCGACAGGATGATCGCGTCCTCGTAGTTGTGGCCCTCCCACGGCATGATCGCCAGCAGCAGGTTCTTGCCGAGTGCCATCTCACCGTTCTCGGTGCAGGGGCCGTCGGCGAGGACCTGGCCGGTCTCGACGCGCTGTCCCTCGTCCACGATCGGACGCTGGTTGGCGCAGGTGCCCTGGTTGGAGCGCGCGAACTTGCGCATCCGGTAGGTCTTGCGGGTTCCGTCGTCGGCCATGACCGTGACGTAATCGGCGGAGACCTCTTCGACGACACCGGTCTTCTCGGTGATGACGACGTCACCGGCGTCGACAGCTGCACGCAGCTCCATGCCGGTTCCGACGATCGGCGACTCGCTGCGAACCAGCGGGACGGCCTGACGCTGCATGTTCGCACCCATCAGGGCACGGTTGGCATCGTCGTGCTCGAGGAACGGGATCATCGCGGTTGCGACGGACACCATCTGGCGCGGCGAGACGTCCATGTAGTCGATGTCGTCGGACGAGACGAACTCGACCTCTCCACCCTTACGACGGACGAGAATCTTGTCCTCGATGAAGTGGCCCGAGTCGTCGACCGGAGAGTTCGCCTGCGCGAGCGTGTGGCGATCCTCCTCGTCGGCGGTCAGGTAATCGACCTCGTCGGTGACCTTGCCGTCGACGACCTTGCGGTACGGCGTCTCGATGAACCCGAACGGGTTGACGCGTGCGTACACCGAGAGCGATCCGATCAGGCCGATGTTCGGGCCTTCCGGGGTCTCGATGGGGCACATGCGGCCGTAGTGCGAGGGGTGCACGTCGCGGACCTCGAGGCCGGCGCGCTCACGAGAGAGACCGCCGGGTCCCAGTGCCGACAGGCGACGCTTGTGGGTCAGACCCGACAGCGGGTTGTTCTGGTCCATGAACTGCGAGAGCTGGGACGTTCCGAAGAACTCCTTGATCGCAGCGACGACGGGACGGATGTTGATCAGGGTCTGCGGCGTGATCGCCTCGACGTCCTGAGTCGTCATACGTTCGCGCACGACGCGCTCCATGCGGGACAGGCCCACGCGGATCTGGTTCTGGATGAGCTCGCCGACGGTGCGCAGACGACGGTTGCCGAAGTGGTCGATGTCGTCGACCTCGACCGGAACCTCGACGCCGTCGGGTGCGGTCATCGAGGTCTCACCTGCGTGCAAACGCACCAGGTACTCGATGGTCGCAACGATGTCTTCCTCGGTGAGGGTCGACGCCACGATGGGCTGACCCGAGTTGAGGCCGAGCTTCTTGTTGATCTTGTAGCGACCCACGCGAGCGAGGTCGTAGCGCTTGTCCTTGAAGAACAGGTTCTCCAGCAGGGTTTGCGCCGACTCCTTGGTCGGCGGCTCGCCCGGACGCAGCTTGCGGTAGATGTCGAGGAGTGCCTCGTCGGTACCGGCGGTGTTGTCCTTCTCCAGCGTGGCCATGAGGATCTCGGAGAAGCCGAAGCGCTCCGTGATCTGCTCGGTGGACCAGCCGAGAGCCTTCAGCAGCACCGTGACGGGCTGGCGACGCTTGCGGTCGATGCGGACACCGACGGTGTCGCGCTTGTCGACGTCGAACTCGAGCCATGCACCGCGACCGGGGATGACCTTGACGCTGTGCAGGTCCTTCTCGGTGGTCTTGTCGATCGAGTGATCGAAGTAGACGCCCGGCGAACGCACCAGCTGCGAGACGACGACACGCTCGGTGCCGTTGATGATGAAGGTGCCCTTGTCGGTCATCATCGGGAAATCACCCATGAAGACCGTCTGGCTCTTGATCTCACCGGTGTTGTTGTTGATGAACTCGGCCGTGACGAACAGCGGAGCCGCGTACGTCATGTCCTTGTCCTTGCACTCATCGGTCGAGGCCTTGACCTCGTCGAATCGTGGGTCGGAGAAGGAGAGAGACATCGAGCCCGAGAAGTCCTCGATCGGAGAGAGCTCGGTCAGGATGTCCTCGAGTCCACCGGCGACACTGCTGTCTCCGCGGGCGGCGGCACGGTCACGCCAACTCTGCGCACCTACCAGCCATTCGAACGAATCCGTCTGTACATCGAGGAGACCGGGTACCTCCAACGGCTCGCGAATGTTCGCGAACGAAACCCTCCTCGGGGCTCCCGGTGTTCCGACAACTGCCTTGGTCTGGCTAGAGACTGCCAAGATGCGTCCTTCCAGCACCTCACGCGGGTCGCTCGTGCAGTGCGACCGCCGCTGTATCTGTTTGCTATATGTGGGGCGAATTTCGGCTGGTGCAACCAGACCGAATCCCCATCACAGCGGCCCGAAAACGTGCTTTCGGGTAACAGCGATCGAGAGGTGGACAGGAGGCAGCCAGCGCAACGTCCAAAGGTACCCCAAATGTACGCACAGCGCAACGGGGGCATCAAAAGTAGCACCCGGGGTCCATTCACGCGCCGACTCGACGAAAGCGTGTCGCCTGCCGAACGCCCAGAACCACTGCTCTCATCAAACCACTGCGCTTCAGAAACCACTGGGGGTGCTCCTGACGACAAGAGTGAACCGTGCCGCCCCCTTCGTCAAGAGGTTCGGGCCAATCCGTTGTTCGTGATACCGCACTCGAACCAGTCGCGTCGATGGACCATTGCACCGCCGAGACGTATGCAATGGTCCATCGACGCAGTCGGGGGGGCGGGAAACCGACGCGCCCCGCCCCCTGCCGTCTACCGGTCGCCCTCGCGCCACCGCGTGGCCTCGGCGAGCGCGAAACCGTGGACGTCCGCCAACTCACCCAACCGCTCCACGCTGTCGCCGTCGAGGGTGGTGCCGATACTGCGCAGTCCGAACTCACCCGACAACGCGATCAGCATCGTCTCGGCCATGCAGGCGTACGTCAGCCCCGGAGCCAACCCGTAGGTCAACCCGAAATCCGAGCCCGACGGCACCCGCACGATGCCGCCGTCGAACACCGTCACGTCGGGCCGCTCACTGCGCACGTCCCGGCCGATGTTCGGCGGCTGCGCAACATCGCAGACGATGGCACCCTCCATCAGATCCGTCGGATCGATCAGCGCATGCGGCGCCGACGTCGCAGCGATGACGATCAACGAATCCTGCACCGCAGCAACAGGATCGGTGAAGAACTCGACATGTCGCGACCTGATCAGATCGTCCAGATCACCGTCGACCGCGTGCGCGGCAGCGGCCAGATCTCCCGAACCCGCACCGGCCCGAGCGCTCGCCACCATCTCCTGCGCGGCCGCCCACAGCTTGGGCGCGATGACCGAACTCTCCCCCCGCCTACCGACCAGCACGATGCTGCCGACCTCACCGGCCAGCTGCATGCCGATGGTTCGCCCGATCGCGCCGGCGGCACCGAGAATCGTCACCCGAGCCCGCGCGACATCGATACCGCGTTCACGGCACACGCGTCGAACAGCCCGCAGACTCGCCGCAGCGGTGAACGTGTTGCCGGTGGTGATCGGTCGCGTCGTCGCGCCGAGGCCCAACCCGTTCCCGGTGATCACCGACGAGTATCCGCCCAACCCGACCACCGTCGCACCGCGTGAGATCGCCAGTTCGACGGCACTGCCGACCACCCGCAGAGCCTGCTCGGTCGGCAGGTGCAGCAACTGCTCGGAGGTGTACGGCAGCCCGATCAGATCGCCGTGCGCCGTCGCCTCCTCACCCCCGACGACTCGGCCGCTGCCGATGACGAACGACGCAGGTTCGAGCTCGGACGTCGATGCCGCGAACCGCTCGAGCAGGTCCTGCCGCTCGCCGTGGTCGAACACCTCCAGCGCCGGATCGAACGCAGCGAAGAATCCGAGATCGAGTGGATGCGCGATGAACGCGAAGCGTCGATCGGCCGGTCGCACAGCGATATCGGGCGTCCGACCCGGGCGCAACGCCTCGAGCGCGGGCGGAGTGGCGACGGTCGGGCGGCCCAGCAGATGCCCGAACAATCCGTCCAGGTCCCCCACCGCCGCATAACCCAATGCCCGATCCAACGCCGCGACCAGCCGCGAGCACTGCACCGCCGACACCGTCAACGGTGGTTCGATCCGAATCACCCTGTTACCGAACAGAGTCGGAGCCACACGTATCCCCTCGACATCGAGCAAGTACGAGCAGATCACCACGGCCAGATTGTGTTGATCGGCAATCGACCCCAGCAACGACTGTCGCCCGACGAAGTTCACGTCCGCGGTGAGTTCCAGGCCCAGCAACAGTCCGCGACCGCGCACTGCGGTGACCACCGACGGATATTTCTCGGCCAGCACGGAGAGATCGTTCTTCAGCTGCCGCCCGAGAACGGCCACGTTCTGCACCAGAGCGCAGTCGTCTCGAGTCAACTCGTCGAGAACCGCGATACCGACCCGCGCGGCCAACGCGTTCCCCGCGAAGGTCGACGTGTGACGGAGCGCGAAACTCTCGTCCACCAACCTCGGCGCACACAACACCGCACCCACCGGCACGATCCCTCCCCCGAGCGCCTTGGCCACGGTGAGAATGTCCGGAACCACACCCTCGTGCTCGGCGGCGAACATCCTGCCGGTCCGGCCGAGCCCGGTCTGCACCTCGTCGAGAGCCATCAGCACCCCGTGCCGATCACAGATCTCCCGCACGCGACGCAGGTACCCGTCGGGTGGACACACCACCCCGCCCTCACCCTGAATCGGCTCCACCAGAAACACCGCATAGTGCCCGGGTGCCGCCGCCAGGGTCGCGTCGAGCGCGTCCGAATCACCGAACTCGATGTGATCGAATCCCTCGACCGGTGCACCGAAACCGCTCTGATACTTGATGTTTCCCGTCGCAGACAAAGCGCCCAGAGTCTTGCCGTGAAAACTGTTCCCGGTGGTCAGTACACCCAGCCGACCGGTGTGCGCTCGTGCGATCTTGAGCGCCACCTCGGTGGCCTCGGTACCACTGTTGACGAACGTCGTCCGCGTCAACCCGTCGGGTGCGATGCGCCCCAACCGATCTGCCAATTCACCCGCTGCCGTCAGCACCGACGGCTGCACGAAGATCGCCTCCCCGCTGCAGCGAACATCGTTGATCGCCTGCCAGATCGGAGTGGGGCCGTGGCCGAAGGGCAGCGCCCCATATGCGCCCGCGAAGTCCAGATAGCGACGACCCGCGGCGTCGAACAGAACCGTCCCGTCGCCCCGCACGTACTCGCGATCCAAGTTCAGCGCAGACAACAGCCGATACAGTTCGGGATTGACGTGCTCGGCAAAGCCCGAACGACCGGACCTGGATTCCAGCACGGAATAATCGATGGTTGTGTCAGTCATGACCAGCATGCTCCGTTTTCATCGGATCCACCCCTGGCTGTCGAGCGTCTATTGGTTGTCTCGAACAACCAGGGCTCGTCCCAAGCCAGGACGCAATCGCGATGGTAACTCGGTGGCCAGCCGGTGACAGACCGCCGAAAAGCGCACGAAAAAGCCCCGTCCGGGCAGGAATTCTGCGTCGAACGGGGCCGGATCGAGTGCTGTTGTGGCGCGCCTACTGATCGTCGATTGCCGACAGCTTCCAGGTGCCGTCGACCTTCTCCATGTTCACCGTCAACGGGCCCTCGGCACTACCCGATGCGACACCGTTCTGCGTGGCACTGATGTTCACGTTGGCGATCAGTTCCGCCATGCCGTCCTCCAGCCGCGAGACGCCGATATCGGTGACCATGGCTTCGGTTCCCGTATCCGTCTGCACCACGGCCGATTTGGTGGTTTCCGCGGTGGAGTTGAACTCGTCGAGCATCGACTGATTGAGCACCGCACGAGCGGCATCGAAATCGGCGTCGATCGTGGCGGCCTTGTACGTGTACAGGGTTTGCAGCGCGTCGGTCGCGGCCGAGGTGACTTCCTGCGTCGCCGCGGAATCCACCCAGGCTGCGTTGTCGATCGTGGCGAACGGCTTGAACGCGGCGACGGCAGCGAACGCACCGAGCACAACGGCGATGACCGCAACGACGATGACGTGCTTGTAGCCGATCCCCGACGCCGACCCGGCGGCAGAGTCGGTCGACGCGGAATCGGCTGCGGGCTCAGCGGTCACAGACTTGTCGGTTGCTGCCTTGTCGAGCACAGGCTTATCGGCAGCGGGCTTGTCGGTTGCCGACTTGTCGAGCACAGGCTTGTGGGCAGCGGGCTTGTCGGTTTCCGACTTCTCGACAGCTGGCTTGTCGGCTGCGGGCATGTCGGCTGCGGGCTTGTCCGATACGGGCTCGGTCGGCGGTGTCGTGGTGATCGCCGAAGTCTCGGTCGCAGCAGACGCCTCGGCACCGGTCGAGTCCGTGGCGGAGTTGGCAGCAGTCGGCTTCCCGGTCCCGGCCACCTTCCGGCGAACTTTGCTGGTGGTGGTGGGTGGAACGATCTTGCGACGCTGGGGAGGCACTACAGAACTCCTTCGAAACTCACTTCGGTACAGACGGAAAACACCAATGCCGGGTCTCTCAGTTGCCGCCGGCGTCGGGCTGGGGAGCCGGCGTCGCTGCCGCACTGGGGTCGGCCGCATTCGGATCGACCGCATTCGGGTCGGCGGGGCCGCCCGGTTCGGTCGGGACAACGGGATTGGTGTTCGGGTTGTCGAGCGAGATCCGTGAACCGATGGGGTCGACCTTGTTGGTCTTCCACACCCCGTCGACCTCTTCCATGGCCAGACGCATCGTCAGCTTGCTGCGCTCGACGCGATCGGGCCAGGTGGTCGTCGTCGCAATGACGACAAGGGCGGTGGCGGTGTTCTCGTCCGTGCTCAGCTCGGTGAGCGTGCCGTGCAACACCTCGGCCTCGCTCTTGGCACCGGACTGGCGAACCTGATCGGTGATGCCCGAGCGAGTCTGCTCGAGGTCGTTGAGCATCAGGTCGCCGGTGATCGACGACTTCATGTTGTCGAACGACTGATCGATGGCTGCTGCGTCGACCGTGTTCAGGTTGACGGCCGCCTGCTGAGCTCCGGTCAGCGCCGCGTCCCTGGTGTCCGCGGTGGGCTTCTGGCTCAGTAACGCATTGCCCCAGCCGTAACCGAAGAACACTGCCGCCGCGAGAGCGGCAACGGCGATCACCGTGACGACGGCCAACAGGATTTTCGCGGTCTTGGTGCGCCCTGGAGTCGCTGGGGACTCCAGGGCTTCGGTGCTCGAGTTCACACTTTCCACCCTACTACTCGGTAATATCCGGCCGAACCACTCTCGGCCCGACGGCAGTGCTGAGCAGCAGTTCCACCGATTCCACTACTTCGGCGTGACGCCGATCAGCGGTGCCAACTGGGTGGCGATGGGGTTGAGGTTGAGCTTCTCCGGATCGACCTTGGGCTTGAGGTCCCACGGCTGCGGCACGTCCGGATCGGCGAACACGATGCGGTTCGCGGACCGCACACCCGTGACGCTGCCCTGCGGTGTCGCGCAGTTCGCGTCGAGGTTCAACGGGTAGTTCTCCCGAGTCGGATCGAAGTTCGGGTTCTTGCGCTTCTCCTCGTCGAGGATGGCCTGCGAACCCTCGTAGCCCACCGTGCAGGGCGGCGGGTTGTTGACCTCGAGCAGCAGACCCTGATGGATGGTGCCGTCGTTCGGGACGATCGTCGAGATGCCGGCACCGAGGGCAGGCAGGAACGTCAGGAACGGACGGAGCGCCACATATCGCGGTTCGGCCTGAGCAGCAACCAAGGCCAGGTTGTTGATGTCGGTGGTCAGAGCCGGACCGGCATCGGTGATGAGACCGCCGACCTGATCGCCTGCCGCCGTACCGGTATCGATCAGGCGGCGAATGTCCGGATCGCTGGACTTCAACTGAGCCGTCACCTCGTCCAGGCTGGTGCTGAACTGTCGAATCAGATCCGACTGCTCGGACTGCGTGTTCAGCACCGGCACCGCGTCACGCACCAGCGCGAGCGTCTCCGGCAGCGCCTCGTTGCCTGCTTCGGAGATGTTCCCAAGCGAATCGACGAGAGACGCCAGATCTGCGCCCTTACCGTCGAACGCGACGCCGAGTTCGTTGACGACCCGCGTCAGCGTGTCCAGCGGTACCGACCGGACCAACGTGTTCGTGTTGGCGAGTACGTCCTCCACCGGCACGGGAGTGGTGGTGTCGGCCTGTGCGATCTGCGAACCGTCGACCAGGAACGGACCCTGATCGGTGTCGGGCTGCAAGTCGACGTACTGCTCACCGATCGCAGACCGGTTGGCGACGACGGCCTTCGTGCCGGCCGGGATGTCCGGCCCACCGTTGTCGAGCATGAGCGCGACCCGGACGCCGTCCTGCGTCAGTTCCAGATCCCCGACGGTTCCCACCGGAACACCTCGGTAGGTGACCTCGGCATTGGAGAAGATGCCACCGGAATCGGCGAGATTCAGATCGACCTGGTACTGCCCGAAGCCGAGCATGTTGTCCAGGCGCACGTACTTGGCACCGACATAGACCAAGCCCAATACGGCGACCACGACGAAGAGGACCAATTGAATGCGAACCAGTCTCGATCTCACTGTCCAACTCCGAATCGCTCGAGCAGATCGTTCAACGGTGCCAACGGATCGGCCGGTGCGGGCGCGGCGGCCGCGGCAGCCTGCTCGTTCGCCGGGGCACCCGGGCCCGGAACCGGTGACGGGATGATCGGAGGCAACGGCAGCAACGAGATCGTCGGCCAACCCGGCCGAGGTCCGTTTCCGTTGTAGTACGGATTCGACGGATCGACCACCGGCAGTGTGTTGCCGTACTTGGGCTGGACGTAGACCGGATCGCCTTCACCGACGCCGAAGTTACGCAGCGCAGTTCCGATCGACAGGTCGAGAGAGAGGAACAGGTTGGCGGAGTTGCCTTCGATGATCTTCTCGGTTCCGTCGGCGAACGGCAGCGTGGGAATCACCGCAAGCGATGTCACCACGTCGTCCGCCGAATCGGCCAGCGCCTGGAGCGTCGGGCGCAGTGCCCGCAGGTCTGCGATCAGATCGTCCTTGGAACGGTCGATCACGTCGGTGCCGACGGCTCCGAGACGATCGAGAGCTCCGAGCATCTCGGTCAGCTGCGGGCGCTGCTGCTCGAGCACCTCGGTGGCGATCGGCAGATCCTTCAGCACGGCGTCGATCTTGTCGGTCTGCGTGTTGACGCGGCCGCTGAGAGTGTCGAGACCATCGATGGCGCGGGTGATGTCGTCACGCTGCTGGTTGAGGCCGTCGATCAGCGTGTTCGCCTGCTGCAGAAGCTCTTTGGTCCTGCCTTCGCGACCGTCGAATGCCGTGCTCAGTTCCTTGACGATCGGCGAGAGCTGCCCCACGCCGCCACCGTTGAGCAGCAGCGAGAGCGCACCGAGTACCTGCTCGATGTCGGTCGCGTGGCGGGTTCGATCCAGCGGGATGGTGTCGCCGTCCTGCAGCCGCGCTGCGGACTCGTCCGCGGGAGGTGCCGAGAGCTGCACGAACTTCTCACCGAGCAGGTTGGTCTGCTGCACCGATGCGATCGCATTGGCAGGCAGATCCACGTCCGAGTTGAGGATGACGTCGACATCGGCCGTCCACCCCTCGTTCGGGACGGAGATGGAAGCCACCCGGCCGACAGCCACACCGTCGACCTTGACGGTCGACTGCGGGACGAGGTCGAGTACGTCGTCGAACTGCACCGTCAGGTTGAAAGGATTGTCACCGACATCGGCACCACCGGGAAGCGGTACGGCGTAGATGCCGGCCGACGAGCACGCTCCGGCCGACAGCGCCACCACGCACACGCCTGCTCCGACGACCAAGGAACGCTTCACGCGGGCTCGATTCCCTTTCACAGAGGTTCTCACTGTCCCCCACCTCCGATGTACGACTGCTCCAGTCCGGGCATCGTGCTGTTTCCGAGCCTCGGCGAGACGACGCCCGGCACGGTGCCCGGCACGGACACGTTCTGCTCGATGTCGTTGGTGAGAACACCGAACGGCAGCACGATCCGGTTCTGGTCGGTGATCGGGGCCTGGATCATCGTGGTGATGTTGGCGCACTGATCGATGATCGGCTGAATCTGCGCACCGAGTGCCTCGAAGCGCGGATCGCCGGGAACGAGCGCGCCGAGGTCGAGGAGCTTGCACACGGTGCCGAGCGGATCCTGGGTCTCGTTCTGGAGATTGGCGCGCGAGGCGAGCGTGCCGGACTCGGCGTCGTAGGCGTTCACCAGGTTGCTGATGGCCAGCGGCAGCAACGTGAGTGTTTGCACCAGCTGCTCGCGGTTGTCGGCGAGCGTCTGAGTCGGAACCACGAGACCGTTCGCGGCATCGGTCAGTTCGGTCCGGTTGTCCGCGACGAACGTCGCCACGTCGCCGAGCGAAACCGACAGCTGCTGGAGCGCAGCTCCCAGATCCTCTCGCTGACCCGACAGGAAACCGGTCAGGTCGGCCAACTGGGTGTTGAAGTTGCGGACCTGCTGATCGTTGACGGCCAGAGCGCTGACGAACGTCTGCAGATTCTTGATCGTGTCGAAGACGTCGGTGCGCGAATCGCTCAGAGTGCGGCCGGCGGCAGACAGCTGGGTGATGCTGTCGCCCAGGGCTTCACCGTTGCCGTCGAGGTTCGCGGCACCGGTGTTGACGAGGTCGGTGAGAGCGCCGTCCTTGTTCGCACCGTCGGGACCGAGGGCGGTCGACAGGTCGTTGATGGACTTGTACAGCTCGTCGACCTCGACGGGTGTGGCGGTGCGATCGCGACCGATCGTCGTGCCGTCCGCCATGGTGTCTCCGCCGGTGTAGACGGGTGAGAGCTGGACGTAACGATCGGCGACGAGCGACGGACTGACCTGCACGGCCTTGGCGTCGGCCGGGATGTCGACCCCGCGGTCGACGCGAAGGACGACCTCGACGTCGTCACCGAGTGGCGTGACGGAGTCGACCGTGCCGACCTTGACGCCCAGCACTCGTACCTCGGAGCCGGAGTAGATGCCGATCGACTTGTCGAAGTACGCGGTGATCTTGGTCGTGCCGGCCCTGGTGAACAACCACCAACCGGCCACGGCCACGATCAGCGCCACGATCACGACGACGGCGATCAGCGCGAGCTTGTTCTTGTTTCTCGGTGCTGTCTGCGTGTCTGTCATCATTCCCCCGGCAACTTGTCGAGTGAGGGCTGGCGGTAGCCAGGTATCAACGGAACTCCGGGAGGTGTGAGGTTGGCCAGCGTGATATCGAGCCATCGACCGTTGCCGGTCACGTTCGTGTACAGCCGGATGAACGGTTCGTACAGCTTCAGCGCACGGTCGAGATTGTCGTTGTTGCGCTGCAGGATTTCGATGACGCCGTTGAGCTGCTGCAGCATCGGGTTGATGGTCGCCTCGTTGTCGCGAACCAGGCCGGTCAGCTCCTGCGAGACACGCTGAGTGCCGGTGAGCAGCTGCGAAATTGCCTGCTGGCGGTTGTTCAGCTCTTCGAGAAGCGGACCTGCGTCGGTGATCAGCTTGTTGAACTGCTCGTTGCGGTCGGCCAACACCTTCGACGTCTCACCGGTGGCCTCGAACAGCTTCTTGAGCTCCTCGTCGCGGCTCGCCACGGTCTGCGACAACCGGGTGACGCCGTCGAGCGAGGCGCGGATGTTCGCAGGCGTCTCCGAGAACGCCTCGGACAGGGTCCGCATACTCGTCGCGAGTTGATCGGTGTCGATGTCGTTGATGGTCGACGCCGCATCGGAGAACGCGTCGATGACGTCGTACGGGGACGTGGTGCGCTCGAGCGGGATCGGGTCCTTGGGGCTCAGCGTCTCCGGGCCGCTCGGGTCGAGCGCCAGGTACTTCTGTCCCAACAGCGTCTTGATCGCGATTGCGGCCCGTGACTCGCTGCCGACCCAGGCGTCCTGCACCGTGAAGTCCACGAGCACCCGGTCGCCTTCGAGACGCACGTCGGTCACCTTGCCGACCTTCACTCCGGCGATACGAACCTCGTTGGAGGCCTTGAGACCTGCGGCCTCGCTGAACTCGGCGGTGTACACCGAGCCGGCACCGATGATCGGGAGACGGTCGAGAAAGAAGACCGACATCGTGGCGAGCAGGATGATGGCAATGCCCAGAGCACCGATGGTGGCCGGACTACGACGAGATTTCATTGTTGGATCCCCCCAGCTTTGCAACGCTCTGCCGAGTTCGTGTACAGCGGCTGGTTGACGGTCGGAAGCCCGGTGGGCAGATTCAGGTTCGGCGAGGTACCCGGTCCGGCGACGATGTCGATACCGCACAGGTAGAACGTGAACCACGATCCTTGCTGGGCCGTGCGAATCAGCTTGTCGAGCTTCACGGGCAGATTCCCCAGGACCGCGTCCACGTCGGCGCTTCGACGGTTGATGGTCTCGGCCAGCGTGTTCAGTGCCGTGACCGATCCCTGGATCGACGGCCGAGTCGGCTCGAGCAGGTCGGCGGTGGCGTTGGTCAGACCCGCGAGCGAGGTGACGGCCGAGCCGACGACCTCACGGTCGGCCGACAGACCCGAGACCAGCTGCTGGGTGTTGACGATCAAGCTGTCCAGCTGACCGTCGTTCTGGTTGACCGTCGCCAGCACGTTGTTGAGATTGGTGATGACCTGGCCGATGACCTGGTCCTTGTCGGCGACGGTGTTCGTCAGGGTCGCCGTGTTGGTGACCAGTTCGTTGATCGTGCCCGACTCTCCCTGGAACACCTGGATGATCTGGTACGACAGCTTGTTGACGTCGTCGGAGCTCAGGGTGGTGAACAGCGGCCGGAAGCCGTCGAACAGCGTGGTCAGATTCACCGCAGGCTTGGTCCGTTCCAACGGAATGGTGGCACCTTCGGTGATCTTGCGCCCCTGGTCACCCGAGCCCTGCTCGATGGCGATGTAGCGCTGGCCCACCAGGTTCCTGAACCGGATGGTTGCCGTCGAACTGGCGGGCAGCCAATCGCGACTGCTCAGCGTGAAGTCCACTTTCGCTTCGCGCTCGTTGGCGATCTCGATCGAGTCGACCTGGCCGACGCGAACGCCTGCGATGCGAACCTCGTCGCCCTCGTTGAGTGAGGTGACGTCGGTGAAGACTGCCGAGAACTTGGTACCGCCGCCGCCGCTGCTGTTGGCGATGGTGAAGGCAAGGGTGGCCGTAGCAATGATCGTGATCACGGCGAACACGATCAGTTTGATGATCGGCGCGAGAAGGCCTCTCATGGCACGGTCACCTCCACTCCTCTCATCGCCGGTGCGCCGATAGCGGCTGCCCACGACGGAACACTGTCCGGTGCAACACCACTCGCCTGTCCGTAGATCACGGCGAGAGTGTCACGCTCGAAGTCCGAGCCCTCGTAGCTCGCAGGCTGCGCGGATGCGGCGACCGCGGGAACTATGGAGCTCTGAGCCGACTTGGGCGGCCCCTGCCCTTCGATCACCTGCGGTCCCGGGTTGCGGGTCGGCACCTGGTAGGAGCCGTCGTTGATCGAACCTCCCGGGTACTGCGGGAAGAACTCTCCCGGTGCTGCGGGCTCGAAGCAGGTGGCTCCGCGATCGTCGAACAAGCGCGGCTCGTCCTGGTTAGGCAAGTAACGGCCCTTCGGGTTGACGAACGATGCGGACACGTTGATGCCGGGGTACTCGTCGCCCTCGCCGAGCACGATCTTGCCGCGCCTGGCACCTTCGGCGAACTGGGTGAACGTGCAACCGAACGTCGGGGAGAACTCGGCCAGCAGCTCGAGAGCTTCACGAGAGTTCGCGGCCAATCCGATGAGGTTCTCGGAGTTGGTCTGCAGGAAGTCCGCGGTGGTGTAGGACGCCGAGGTCAGCGAGCCGTACAGCGTTTCGAGGCTGGACTGCCGCTCGACCACGGTGTTGCCCGTCGTCCGCAGGTTGTCCAGCGCCGAAATCAGTTCGGGCGCAGCGTCGGCGTAGGTCTCCGAGAAATCCGCCAGCCCGACCAGGGTCTGCTGGATGTTCGGCAGCTCCGTGTTCAGCCCCGACACGACATTGGTCAGGTTGTCGATGGTCTGGCCGAGCTGCTCGCCGCGTCCACTGAGTCCCTGTGCCAACGACCCGAGGGTGTTCGCCAGGTCCTGCGGCGGGATCGCCTGCAGCAGAGGGAGCAGGCCGTCGAGCAACTGCCCGACCTCGATGGCGTTCCCGCTGGTGTCCTGCTGCAGGACCGTGCCGTCGGTGATCGGCGACGCGGAATCGTTCTCGGGCAGGATCAGCGACACGTAACGCTCGCCGAACAGAGTCTTGGGCAGCAACCGCGCCGTCGCATTGGACGGAATCAGTGGAGCCTTGTCCGGATCGATGGCCAGCTGCGAGGTGACGACTCCGTCGACGGTGGACGCCGAGCGCACCTCGCCGACGATCATTCCGCGCACCTTCACATCGGCGTTCATCGGCAGAGCATTTCCGACCGAGTCGGTTTCGAGGCTGACGTTGACCACCGACTTGAACGTCTTGTTGTAGGACGTGATGCTCCATCCCAGAAACAGGATGAGCACCAGGAAGAACGCCAAACCGAGCAGTACTCGCTTCAGTCGCGATGGCGAGTCGATCATCCCGCAACCCTCACTGTGGTGGTCGTGCCCCAGATGGCGAGGCTCAAGAAGAAGTCCAGCACTGCGATCGTGACGATCGCGGTACGAACGGCACGGCCCACGGCCACACCGACACCGGCAGGTCCGCCCGAGGCGTGGTAGCCGTAATAGCAGTGGATCATGATCAGGACGAAGGCGAATATCAGCACCTTCAGGAACGAATACAACACGTCTTCCGGAGGTAGGAAGAGGTTGAAGTAGTGGTCGTAGGACCCCGTGGACTGCCCGTTGAAGATGGTGCTGATCCCACGGGACGCGACGTACGACGCCAGCAGTCCGACGATGTAGAGCGGGATGACGGCCACGAAGCCGGCGATCATGCGGGTGGTCACCAGGAACGGCACGCTCGGTACTGCCATCACCTCGAGGGCGTCGATCTCCTCCGAGATCCGCATGGCACCGAGCTGGGCGGTGAAGCCACAGCCGACGGTGGCCGAGAGCGCAAGTCCTGCGACGATCGGCGCGATCTCACGAGTGTTGACGTACGCAGAAAGGAAGCCGGTCAGTACCGAGCTACCGAGCTGCTCGAGTGCTGCGTAGCCCTGCAGGCCGACGACGATGCCGGTGAAGCCGGACATCATCACGATCACGCCGATGGTTCCGCCGATGACGGCGAGCGCACCGCTGCCGAAGGTGACCTCCGCCAGCAGGCGAAGCACCTCCTTCTTGTAATGCACCGCGGTCTTGGGAATCCACCCGATGGCCCGCAGGTAGAACGACATCTGCTCGCCTGCACGGTCGAGCACGTTGAGCGGGGCATTGCCGACGCGCTTGACACGCATCAGTGTGCGGTCACCGCGACCTCTTGCGATCGTCATCGCGGTTACGCTCCCTTCGCTGGGACGACCTGGAGGTACACCAGGGTCAGAATGAGGTTGGCGAAGAAGAGCAGCAGGAACGTGATGACAACCGTCTGGTTCACTGCCTCGCCGACGCCCTTGGGTCCGGGATTGGGATTGAGCCCCTTGTAGGAGGCGATGATGCCCGCGATGAGCCCGAAGATCGCCGCTTTCGCTTCTGCGACATACAGATCGGGAAGCTGCGCCAGCGCTCCGAAGGACGCCAGGTACGCACCGGGGGTGCCGCCCTGGAGGATCACGTTGAAGAAGTAACCGCCGGCGATGCCGACGACCGAGACCAGGCCGTTGAGCAACAGTGCGACGAGAATCATCGCGAGCACTCGCGGAACGACCAGACGATGTACCGGGTCGATGCCCAGCACCCGCATGGCGTCGATCTCCTCGCGAATGGTGCGCGAGCCGAGGTCGGCCGTGACGGCGGAACCTGCGGCACCGGCCACCAGCAACGCGGTCACGATCGGACTGCCCTGCTGAATGACCGCGAGCACGCTGGCCGCGCCGGTGAACGACTCGGCACCGAGCTGCTTGATGAGCGATCCGGTCTGCAGCGACACGACCGCACCGAACGGAATCGCGACGAGCGCTGTCGGCAGAATCGTGACGCTGGCGATGAACCAGGCCTGCTCGATGAATTCGCGGAACTGGAACGGCCTACGAAAGGTGTTCCGAACGACCTCGACGAACAGCTCGACGATATTTCCGGCTTGAGTCAGAGCGGCATTCGCCGGAGCGAACGCGGACTTCTTCGATCCCCCCATGTCTGCTATTGACCCCGACCTTGAGTCGGAGCTTGGTAGCCCTGCTGTTCATGACCTTGCTCGCTGTATCCCTGCTGGTCGTAACCCTGCTGGCCGTAGCCCTGCTGGTCGTAACCCTGCTGGTCGTAACCCTGCTGGCCATAACCCTGCTGGTCGTAGCCCTGCTGCTGGTCTGCGTACACGGGGTTCCGCTGACCGGGATCGGTGGTGTCGAGGCTTTCCTGGATCGCGACCTGCGCACTGTGCGGCAGGGTGTGCATGATCTGGCGGACGCGTTCCTGCCTGCGTCCGACGGCCTGGCGGACCGGAGTACCCGGGGTGGCCTTCATCTGCGGGACGATGCCTTCCACGTCGTCGACGCCACCGGCGTGGTGCCCGGCGTCGACCATGGCCTGCTCCTGCGCCATCTGCGCCTCGTCCTTCTCCTCCGACATACCGATCGGACCGATCATGGTGCCGTTGAGGAACTGCTTGACCACCGGCTCGTCGCTGGTGAGCAGCACCTCACGCGGGCCGAACATGACCAGTTGGCGACGGAAGAGCATGCCGATGTTGTCGGGCACCGTCCGCGCCAGGTTGATGTTGTGCGAGACGATCAGGATCGTCGCGTCGATCTCGGCGTTGATGTCGATCAGGGTCTGCGAAATGTACGTGGTACGAACGGGATCGAGGCCGGAGTCGGGCTCGTCGACGAGGATGATCTCGGGGTCGAGAACCAGAGCGCGGGCGAGGCCGGCGCGCTTACGCATACCGCCGGAGATCTCACCGGGGAGCTTGTCCTCGGCACCGAGCAGACCCGTCAGTTCCAACTTCTCCATGACGATCTTGCGGATGTCGGACTCGGACTTCTTGGTGTGCTCGCGGAGCGGGAACGCGACGTTGTCGTACAGGTTCATCGAGCCGAACAGTGCACCGTCCTGGAACAGCACGCCGAAGAGCTTGCGGATCTCGTAGAGCTCACGTGAGGAGCACTGCAGGATGTCGGTTCCGTCGATGAAGATCTTGCCCTGCTCGGGCCGGAGGAGGCCGATCAGAGACTTCAGGAAGACCGACTTACCGGTTCCGGACGGACCGAGGAGAGCACTGACTTCACCCTTCGGCAGGGTCAACGTCACGTCCTGCCAGATCTTCTGTACACCGAAAGACTTGGTCAATCCCTCGACCGAAACCTCGACTCCCACGCTGACCTCCACAATTCGTACACATCGACCCAGATGTGGGTTGCGTCACTGTAACCCATGCACGTGTCCGCTCCGACACAGGAGCTTACCGCCCAGTAAGAACTTCCCCGAGTCAGGCTGTAGAGCTTGCATCAGTGTGGCCCATCTCACGCGACACGGTCGGCGACTCGCCAGAACTGTGACAAGTCCCTGCCGTGCTCTGCTGTGACAAGCCACAAGCGATCACAGCCGAAACCCTTCGGAAAGCTTCGGACTTCGGCGAGGTCGAGTAAACAGGGACGCAGAGCGAGTGTCACGCGATCTCGCGGAGTCCGTGACCGATCACAACGGCACCTCGACCGGTGCCACCGGAAACACAGAAAAGGGACCGTCCCCACCGGAGTGGAAACGGTCCCTCGACTCGCTCTCGATGTCAGAGCGTGACGTGCGACTGCAACGAAGCGGTCTTACTTGACGGAGATCTTTGCGCCGGCAGCTTCCAGCTTCTCCTTGGCAGCCTCGGCTGCATCCTTGGCGACCTTCTCCAGGATTGCCTTCGGAGCGCTCTCGACGAGGTCCTTGGCTTCCTTCAGGCCGAGGCCGGAGACGACCTCACGGACGACCTTGATGACCTGGATCTTCTTGTCGCCGGCCGACTCGAGGACGACGTCGAACTCGTCCTGCTCTTCAGCAGCCTCGGCGGGGGCAGCGCCGCCGCCTGCAGCAGCAACGGCGACGGGAGCGGCTGCGGTGACCTCGAAGGTCTCCTCGAATGCCTTCACGAACTCGCTGAGCTCGAGGAGGGTGAGCTCCTTGAACTGGTCGAGCAATTCTTCGGTGCTGAGCTTCGCCATGGTGGCGGGTCCTTCCTGTAAGTACCTGGTCGCTGATCCGCGACTTGGTGTTGGTGGTGTGGAGCTGAGCTGTTCGCCAATACCAGCGGATCAGCTTTCGGCGGGAGCTTCCGCCGGTGCTTCTGTTTCTGCAGGTGCCTCGGCTGCGGCGGGTTCGCCGGCAGCCTTCTTCTCCTGCAACGCGAACGCCAGACGCGCGAACTGCGATGCGGGAGCGTTGAACAGGCCTGCAGCCTTCGACAAGTTGCCCTTCATGGCGCCGGCGAGCTTGG
Source organism: Rhodococcus sp. 05-2254-6 (assembly GCF_002258565.1). Taxonomy (NCBI): domain Bacteria; kingdom Bacillati; phylum Actinomycetota; class Actinomycetes; order Mycobacteriales; family Nocardiaceae; genus Rhodococcus; species Rhodococcus sp. 05-2254-6. Next base: position 7,264 of record NZ_NOZF01000016.1, on the reverse strand, counting down.
CCAACAGGATTTCGCGCGACTCGAGGTCTGCGATCTTGTTGATCTCGTCCACGGACAGCGTTGCGCCGTCCATGTAGCCGCCCTTGACGATCAAGGCCTTGTTGTCCTTCGCGAAGGCCTTGATGGCCTTCGCTGCGTCGACCGGCTCGCCCTTGATGAATGCAATGGCGGTCGGTCCGACGAACAAGTCGTCGAGGCCGGTGATGCCGGCCTCGGCTGCTGCGCGCTTGACCAGGGTGTTCTTGGCGACGGAGTACGTGGCACCTTCGCCGAGCGCACGCCGGAGCTGAGTCAGACCGGACACCGACAGGCCACGGTATTCCGTGACGACGGCAGCCGTCGAACCTTTGAACTGTTCGGTGATCTCCGATACTGCTGAGACCTTTTCGGGCTTTGCCATACTTCGCCTCCTCTCGTGGGAAGTTGTGTCGATCGCGAGAGGGCCGGAAAACGACGAACGCCCCGGCGCAAGAAGCACACGGGGCGTGAACGAGCGGGCAGCCACCAGGGCTGCATACAGGTTCCCTACCTCGTTCTCCTGCGTGGGCCGTCCGAAGCTGTCTCGGACCTTCAACCGCGCAACTCCCGGAAGCGAATCCTTCGAGAAGGCGGTGACCAACGGTCTTGGGTAGAACTTGATTGGGCGGTCAGGGCACGAGTGCGAGCATTCGTGATCCGAACCGTCGACCAGGCTACAACACGTTCGGGGTCAACTCCAAAACGTTCGGTGTTCGCACTGCCATATGCGTTGCACTGTCATATGCGCACTCCGTATAGAACGAGGTTGCGCTCGTAGCTGCCCACGGCTGCGTCGAAGTCACCCGAACAGGTGATGAGCCGGATCTCGTCGGCAGGCACAGCCCCGAAGACCGACGCCGTCGGGAACTCGGCTTTGCCGTAATCACCGATCTCGTCGATGCGGTACTCGGCTCGGCCACCCGCCTCGTCGTCCACCGCAACGACATCGCCGATTCCGAGTTCCGACAGGCGATCGAACACCGCGGGACCGGTCGTCGAGTCGACGTGCCCGGCTATCACCGTCGGACTGCCGATCGCGCCGGGTCGGCCACCTCCGGTGAACCACCCGACGTCGTCGTAGTCGGTGGGCACCTGCATCTCACCCGATTCGGTGAGCCCCAGGCCGATCAACGGCTCGTCGAGCGCGATGTCCACGGCACTCACCCGCGTCGGGGCCGGTCTCACCGAATCCACTGCGGGTACTGGCACGGCGGGTGCAGGCGCGGTGGTGCTCGACGACGGCTGCGAGGACACCGGCGTGGTCGCCGCCGGCGGCGATGGAGGGGGCGAGGAACAGCCCACCACCACCGCCGCGGCAGCGACCGCGATCAGAACCGGATATCTCAGCTCCGCACCTCGCGTCGAGCAGCGACCGTCACGCCCGCGACGACCATCGCGCCCAGTGCCACCGCACCGACGACCGGCAGCACCGAACTCGACGCCGAATCGGACGCCGCGAGCGCCGACCCGCCGCCACCGGTCGCAACGGACCCGACCGGAATCTGGCTGAGCTGGCCGCGCACCGCTCCGGCCGAGAAGTCGACGGTGTGGGTGTCGGCGGCGAAGGCTGCCGGGTCGGCTTCGATCTGATCCAGGGTGAATCCGGTCCCGCTGTCCGCGTCGGCACCGGCAGGCGTCAGGCCGGTGGTGAACGGCCCCTGCATGCAGCCGCTGCTGGTGCGCGGGCCATCGCCGATCGGGGTGGGGTTCGGGAATGCCAGACGCGGAGGACCTGCTGCGCCCGCCGCAGCCTGGTGGATGTGCGTGGCGGTCTTGGCCGGGCTCATGTAGTCGCCGGTCACGCCTTCGAGCGCGATGTCATAGCAGATGATGTCGAGGTCGGAGTTGATGCGCAGAGTGAAGGTACCCATCGCACCGGGCTGACCCGGAGTGGCGACGCCCTCTCCGTTGAGCACCTGGTCGGGAGTGGCCATGGCCGTGAATGCGCTGGTGAAGGAATCCGGTTCGGCGACAGGCGTATCGGCACCGGCCGGGGCGGCGGCGAACAGCATCATCGCCGCAGCGGTGGCGGTACCACCGACGAGCGCTGTGGCGGTGGATCGGATCGACGTTGCCGGGCGGGGGATCGAGCGTCTGGTCATCTCGTGTGCCTTCCGTGGGAGTATCGGGCAGGCGAGCCCGTGCAAGGTGTACGAGCGCCGATGCCAAAATGTTCAAAGCTCGGTAAAGAAATGTTTTCCGCCCTCGCCATGAACGTCCGAGGGTCCACCGACGTATCCACTGTCATGAGCATCGGGAGCGTGATCGAACTGGACTTCGACGTCGCTGCCGCGTACGACGAGCACGCGTCGGCCATGCTCGGGTTCGCCGTCAACGCTCTCCGTGACAGAACTCTGGCCGAGGATTGTGTTCAGGAGACCTTCCTTCGGGCGTGGCGAGCGCGGTCCCGATTCGAGCCCGGGCGCGGGTCCCTGCGAACGTGGCTGTTCGCCATCGAACGCAACGTGATCGTCGATGCTCAGCGGTCGCTGACGAGGATGCCGATGCCGGCCTCGGACCGGATCGACGACGTCGGGCGGGAGTCGGACGGGGTCACGCGTGACACCAGCCCCGACGTCGACGAGCGGCTCCGCATCATCGCCGCACTCGCCCTGCTCTCCCCCGAGCATCGGCAGGTCGTCGTCGCAGTGCACCTGGGCGGCAGCTCCTACGCGGAGCTGTCGAAATCGACCGGGGTCGCCGTGCGAACACTGCGCACCCGCACCTTCTACGCACTGCGAGCCCTACGACAACATCTCGACGGAAAGGAGGAGACATGAGCGCAGCACCCGATCGCCGAGCCGAGTTGATCGCCGCTGCCGTCGGTGACGATCTCGACGACGCCGAAGCCGCCGAACTGCGTCGGCTCGCTGCATCCGATCCCACGATCGACGACGAGATCGCCGAATTGCGCTCGCTGACCATGACTCTCGGGAGCCGCGGCCCTACCGACGCGTGGCTCGAATCTTCGACGTCACCCGACCTTCGCGAGCGAATCCTCGGTGCGACAGGCAGCTCCGAAAGGTCGCCGCAGCAAGATCGGCGGACACAGCGGTTCGGTGGGCAGCGGTTGGGAAGGCAGCGGTTCGGGGGGCAGCGCAGATCGGCAGGACTGGCCGTTGCGGCCGCAATATTAGGGGTGGTGGTCGGCAGTGGGGTGGTGCTCGGAGTCGACGCCTACCGCCAGGACCCCACGAATCCACCCGCCGCGATCACCGGTCCACCCGGAACCCTCGGCGCGTACGAGCAGGTCGCCTTCACCACCGAGGTGCCGAGTGTGGACATAGAAGGAGGTCTGGTCGCCCACACGTGGGGTACAGAGACCGTCCTGGAGATGGACGGCATGTCCGATCGTGGCCCGTACGAGGTGGTTCTCGTCGACCGATCGGGTGTCGAGCGTCCGTCCGGCACGTTCCTCGGTAGTGACATCACCATCGAGTGCCGAATGAACGCCGCGGTGCTGCGTCAGGACGTGACCGACATCGAGATCCGCACGTCCGGTGGTGCCGTCCTGGCGCGTGCTCAGCTGCCGACGGCCTCGTAGCGTTTCGAGCCGGGCCACCAGTTGCGCTCGCCGAAGAGCTTCATCATCGCCGGCACCATCATCATGCGCACCAGCACCGCGTCGAACAGTACGGCGATGGCGAGAGCGAAGCCGAACTGTTTGAGCTCGAGCACGTCGGCGGTGAGGAAGCTGGCGAACACGGCGATCATGATCGCCGCGGCGGCCGTGATGGGCCTGGCAGTGTGCTCGATACCGTCGACCACGGCCACGTCGTTGCCGGCTCCCCGCACGAACATCTCACGCATGCGGCCGATGAGGAACACCTCGTAGTCCATCGACAGGCCGAAGACCACGGCGAACACCGTCACCGGTAGATACACCTGGATGTAGCCCGGGCTCTCGAAGCCGAGAATGCTCGACCCCCAACCCCATTGGAAGACGGCGACGGTCGCACCCAACGCTGCGCCGGTGTCCAGCAGGTTCATGGCGACGGCCTTGAGCGGAATCACCACACTGCGGAAGACGACGGCCAGGTAGAAGAGGGAGAAGGCCAGGACGGCGGCCACGACCCAGGCGAATTTGCCGGAGATCTCGTCGGAGGCGTCGACCACCAGTGCGGTGGTGCCACCGACGGAGACGCTCGTGCCGTCCGTGTCGCCGGCGGCAACCGCCTGCGCTCGAAGGGATCCCACGAGATCGGCGGCCTCGGTCGAGTCGATCGGCACCGACGGAACCACGATCAGCAACGATCGCCCGCCCTCCGGCTGTGCCAGCGCGTAGGCGACGCGATCGTCGTCGCGCACGGAGGCAGCGAACGCGTCGACGGTGGCCAGCTGCTGCGGTCCCAACGGACTGTCGTCCTCACCCGTGAACACGATGGTGATGGGCGAGATGGTCCCGGGCGCGAACTTCTCGGTCAGGACCGTGTTGGCCCGTCCGGACGGTTCCGCGCTCAGCGCCTCGGCCCCGAGGTCGACACCGTACGAGATGGAACCGATGGGAATCAGGCACACGACGAGCACCGCGGCCGACGCGACCGTGTAGCGCCACGGTCGTTCGATGACATGCTGCGCCCACCGTGACCACCAGGTAGGAACTGCCGCCTCGTGCTCGTCGACCGACGGAGGTTGGAATCTGTCGGGCAGCGACCACGCGCCGATGCGCGTTCCCAGAACCGCGAGAATCGCCGGCAGCAGGGTCCACGCGACCACGACGACGGTCGCGATGGTCAGCGCGACCACCAACGAGATGCTGCGGACGGCAGGAACATCGACGATGGCGAGGGCTCCGAGTGCGATCAACACGACCAGACCGGAAATGACGATGGTGTGCCCGGCCGTACCCATGGCCGCCCCCACCGCGCGCTCGGTCCGGTGCGGATCGTCGGGTGGTCCGGCTCGCCCGATCTCTTCCCGGAATCGACTGACGATGAACAGTGCGTAATCGATTCCCAGACCCAGGCCGAACATCGCCGCCACGGTGGTGACGAGAACGTCGAACGTCATGAAGTTGGACAACAGCGCGAACATTCCGAACGCCGCCAGCACGCCGATTCCGGTGGAGACCAACGGCACGATGCCCGCGACCACGGACCCCAGCGCGAGAACCAGCACCACGAAGGCGATGGGCAGACCGATGCTCTCGGCCCGCACGGCGTCCTCGGATTCGACGCGGGTGAGATCGACCGTCATCGGGGAATACCCCGTCACCGCCACCTCGACGCCGTCGCCGGACGCCGCGCCGATCATCTCCTGCACGCGTTCGGCCACCGCGATCCGATCGCTGGCCTCTCCGCCGATACCGACGAACGCGAGCGCCGACGTGCCGTCCTGCGAGATCGTCGGGACGAAGCCCGCGGTCTCGTAGGGGTCGACGACCCGCAGCACATCCGGGGACTGCCGCAGCGAGGAGACCACCTCCCCCACTCGCTCACGGAACGCCGGGTCCGACGTGTTCACCGATTCGGAGGTGAACGTGACGACGAGTTGTTCGGAGCCGAACGACTCGAAGTGACGCTCGATCAGGTCGTCGGCGCGGCTCGATTCGGTGCCCGGTACCGAGAAGTTGGCTCCGACCAGCGAATTCTGCAGCGCCGGATACAGAATCGCCGATCCGACCGCGAGCAGCGTCCAGATCGCCAGCACCACCCAGCGCCGACGCGCGACGAGTCGGCCCCACCGGTCGCCGATGTTTCCACTGGTCACCTGCGGGTCGATGCGCGAAATCGTGTCGGTCATCTACGTCAACTCCCGGCTGAAGATGCGGTACGTGCGGTGCGGAGCGAGTTTCGTCCTGGACAGGACCGACCCCTTCATCCACGGACTGTCGTCGAGAACGGGAGCGGCTTCGACGCGCGTGAACCCGAGGTCGCGCATGCGCACCGACATCTCCATGATCAGCAGCGAGGACACGGCCCGGTCGGGGCAATCGGGATCGACGAACAGCATGTCCACCCGTACGCCGTCGATGATCTCCGTCCGGCCCGGACGCTTGACGTGCCACAGCGTCACCAGGTCTCGCGCCCAGCGCGACTTCAGGTGCGACGCCTTGGCGGCGGCCTGATTGACGTCCGGGATGCCCATCAGGAAGCCGACGGGCTTGCCGTCGAGTTCGGCCAGCAGCGTGAGCCTGCGGTCGATGACCGGGAGCATCATCTTCAGCAACTCGAACAGCTCCGTGTAGGACAGCGGCGAGAAGCCCCAGAAGTTGACGAACGTCTTGTTGTAGAGGTCTCGCACGATGCGCGCGTCGCGGCGTAGCGTCCGATACTTCATCGACCGGAACGTCACCTCCGACCGCGCCTTGATCTTCTCGAAGATCTGCATGTGCCGCGCGTATTTGGGGTCGTTGTAGATGATGCACGGGTCGTCGAAGAGGTAACTGTAGAAGTCCTTGACCGCCATCAGACCCCACTTCTCGAAGTGGGCCGCGTAGTAGAGCGGATTGTGTGGCATCCCCACCAGCGGCAGCGCCGGGATCTCGTCGACGACGATGCCGGCGCTGTAGAACATCGAGGGTCCGAACGGCCCGGAAATCGTCGCGAGCCCGCGCGCCGAAAGCCATTGCGCGGCAGCGTCGAGCAGTGCTGTCGCGACATCGTGATCGTCGACGGCCTCGTAGAAGCCGAAGAAGCCGATCGACTCCCCCGTGTACTCGGTGAACGACAGATCGTGGATGGCCACGACGCGACCGACGGCAATTCCGTTCTCGCGGGCCAGGAATGCCTTGGTGATACGGGTGGCGGCGACCGAGGACGGCGGTGCGATGAGCACTCGACGCAGGTCCATCGACTCGTCGGGAAGGCGGTACGGATCGCCCTGGTAGACCAGGTCCGAGACGGCCTCGAACTCGCGCCAGCCTGCTTTGCCGTCGACCTCTTCGATCGTGATCATCGTTCCTCTTCGCTCTGTTGACTGCCGTCCACGAGGATCGGCGAACGGGCCACCGTCGTCTCCCCGGCGAACACGTAATTACCTGGCCGGACGGTGATCTCGTCGACGAGTGCGTCCGGCACGAACACGTCGCACTGAGAACCGAAGCGGATCATCCCGTATTGCTCGCCGCGTTCGACGCTGTCGCCGACGGCGACGTGCGCGACGATGCGGTCCACCCAGAGATCGGCTATCTGCGTCACCGTCACCACGGCACCGGACTCGTGCTCGATCGAGATGGTGAGCCGCTCGTTGGTGAGCAGGTAGTCGCAGCCCTCGTCGTAGGGGGTGCGTCGGGTCAACAGATTCG